>CAZEWV010000286.1:0-4113 GCA_964516025.1 uncultured Eubacteriales bacterium | reverse complement strand
TACTCTTACATCAGAAATCCACTTTATTTTGGAAACTTCATCGTCGATCTTGGAGTTGTGATCACATTCAATATCTGGTGGCTTATCCCATTATACTTTGCCGAATTTGTCTTCCTTTATTCTATTATCATTCCCTATGAAGAAAAATTCCTAAAAAATAAATTTGGAAAAACTTATGAAGACTACAAATCCCAGATTCCGGCCGTTTTCCCCAGCAGAAAGAAGTACAAGTGTGAGGAAAAAGTCATCCCCAATCGTGTAGCCAGTTTTAAAAGTGAACTGCCTTTGATTTTTACACTTGTGATGATTTACGTTTTGTTCTTCTTCCTCTTTGTCAGGGAAAATCCGATCATCCTTTTTTAGAGATGAAAGAGACAAAATTCCTTTCTTTTTTTGTTCTTTTATTATTTTGCTGGGGATCCATCCACGCCCAAGAAGGTCTCATCCAAGAATTTGAGATCAAAACACACGAGATGACCCTGGAACGATTGGCTCGCCCAGGAACACCATTTGACAAAGTGGGACGTAAATTTGCAGTCCTCGGTGATGAATCGGGAACGTTTGAGGCGTGGGCCTATCCACTCAAAATACTGAGGAATTTTGAGATCTCTTTTTTTATTGGAAGTTCCACTCGAGCCATAAAGGCAGGGGATATCGTCCGTTTCGTATCTGTTTCTCCTGAAGCAACCATCCTGACCTACACTTACCAGTCTTTTACGGTTAAAGCCATCTATATCACTCCCGTCCATGAACCAGGAGCTATCATATTACTTAAAGTGGATACGGAAGAGCCTCTCACGATTGTGTGTAGTTTTCTGCCCGTGCTCCAACCCATGTGGCCGGCAGGTATCGGCGGACAGTTTGCTTACTGGAATGAAGATATCAAAGCATATATCATCTCTGAATCAACAGGAAAGAATCATGGGCTTGTCGGCTCCCCTGCTGCATCAGGACTTTCCTACACTCCCGCACATATGCTTTCTGACTCTCAGAGTGAATTTCAGATAGAGCTGCCCGACCCAAAAAAAGTCAAAGACAAGTTTATCCCCATCTACCTGGCTGGAGGCCAAGGAAATCGAGAGGACATCCTCAATGTCTATAAAAAACTCCAGGAATCTCCAGAACAGTATTACCTGGAGAATTTCCGACATTATTTGAACCTTCAGGAGAGTACTCTTCAAATTCAAACACCCGAACCGGAACTCGACCTTGCCTTCCATTGGGCGAAGGTCGCCTTCGATAATCTGATTGTAGACCATCCCACTCTGGGCAAAGGACTGGTGGCAGGACTTGGAGCTTCAGGCAGCAGCGGCCGGCCGGGTTTCGGCTGGTTTTTTGGTGGAGATGCCTATATCAATTCGTTCAGCTTCATGAGCTTTGGAGCCCACAAGACCGTACGTAACATTCTTGCCTTTACACAGAAGTGGCAGAGAGATGACGGAAAAATGTCCCATGAACTCTCTCAAGCCGAAGGCTACATTGACTGGTGGAACGATTATCACTATGGATACATCCACGGAGACACGACACCCTATTACATCACGGCTATGTACGATTACATGCAGAAGAGCGGGGATGTCGATTTCGTCAAAAAGAACTGGGAAAGCCTGAAAAAAGCCTACAGCTGGTGTTTGTCTACAGATGCAAACGGTGACGGCCTCATGGATAACAGAAGCGCCGGCCTCGGAGCCCTAGAATATGGAGCCCTAACAAGCATAGAAACAGATATTTATCTTGCTGCCGTTTGGGTCAGGGCATCGATGGCCATGCAGCAAATGGCAGAAGCCGTGAGAGATAAAGCGCTTGACCGCACTACCGCCCAACATTTTTTGCTGGCCAAAAAGGCGTTTGAAGACAAATTCTGGGATAAAGACAGCCAGTTTTACGTCTATGCTTTTAACACAGAGGGAGAGCATGTCCAGGAGATTTCACCCTGGAATGCCGTGGGTCTGATGTGGGAATTGGGGACACCCGAGAGAAGCCGGATTTCTCTGGAAAGGATCTGTTCGTCTGAATTGACCACGGACTGGGGAATCCGGAGCATTTCGAACAAAAGCCCTTATTTTCAACCTCTTAACTACAATTACGGCGCAGTCTGGCCTTTTCTGACAAGCTGGGTCACTACAGCACTTTATAAACATCACCTGCCGCTTCAGGGATACACCCTTCTTCTCGCTACAGCCCGGCACACCTTTGACAACGCACTGGGTTCCATTACTGAGGTTTTTTCAGGCTCTTTGAATGTGTGGCCCCAGGAAGCCGTGCCTCATCAGGGCTTTTCAACGGCCGGCGTCACTCTCCCTTTAGTACGAGGACTCCTGGGACTCGAAGGAGATGCCATCAACAAGACATTAATCTTTTCTCCACACTTTCCAGCAGATTGGAACAACGTTAAAATTATTAACTACAAAACTGGCAACGCAACATTTTCTTTCGACTATAAAAAATCCCAAGGAAAAATATCTGTGTCCATCAAGGGAGAAAAAGCCGAGGGGTACAAAATCCACTTCGCTCCCAATCTCAGCGCGACCATAAAAATCCAATCACTTTCTATCAATGGAGAACCGGCGGTTTTTAACACCATTCATGGCACACAAACCATCCAAATTGAAACCGATATATACATAGACGAAAGTCCTTTGTTTTTCGAGCTGGATACTTTACCCTCTCTAGAAATTCTTCCTGTGATTACTAGAACAAAAGTGGGAAATAGAAACATAGGCCTAAAAATTCTCTCAGTCCGAAAAAAAGAATCGAGTTTAGTCATCCTGGTTGAAGGTCTTGCCAAAACAGACTATATCCTTAGAGTTCTGAATCCAAGGATGGCTAAAAGTGTCACAGGAGCGGTTTTAAAGGGAGGTCAACTCAAGATCGCTATTCCCGAGGGGCCAAAAGGTGAATTTATGCCCCATAAAGTCACTATCCAGATCCAGAAATAATCATTCATAAAACTGCCAAAAATATATTTAGAGAGAAACATTCAAAAAAATCTATTGCATTATCTCCGCAAAAAACATATGTTTTTTTCTTGAATAAAAATCTCTAATAAAATCCTTGATTAGGAGAAACAATTGAACAATAATCTTTCGAAAAAAGTTTTCGTACCCAGTTTGACCTTAATCCTGTGTTTGCTGCTGCCGTCTGCCGGACTTCTGTCTCAATCAGACTCTCTCGATTTCCTGAAACACTTTTCTTGGAGGGAAATCGGGCCGGCCAATCCGGGAGGACGGATTACCGATATCGAAGGTGTAGAGAGCAATCCTTACGTCGTCTATGCCGGAGCCGCCACAGGTGGAATATGGAAAACGGAAAATGCCGGCATCACATGGGAACCAATATTTAACGACCAGCCCAATGCGTCCATCGGAGATATTGCCATCTCTCTTTCGAATCCCAATATCCTCTTTGTCGGAACGGGTGAGCCAAATAACCGCAACAGCTCTCCTTGGGGTGGTGGAGTCTTTAAGTCTACAGATGCCGGGAAAACCTGGGAATTCGTAGGATTGAAAGAGACCCACCACATTGGTCGAGTGCTTATCGACACAAAAAATCCCGATATCGTGTATGTTGCCGCCTTGGGACACCTCTGGGGAGTCAATGATGAGCGAGGAGTCTTCAAAACCATAAACGGTGGCAAAACATGGGACAAAGTTCTCTTTCTCGATAACGAAACCGGTGTCACAGATTTAGCCATGGACCCCGAAAACACCAGCATTCTCTATGCTGTAGCCCATTTGAGAACAAGGGATCGTTTTGATGCCGGAGATCCTATTGACCAGTGGGGACCAAAAGCAGGCATATATGTGACCAAGGATGCCGGAAAAACATGGAAAAAATCCACTCAGGGACTGCCAACCGATGAAATGGGACGCACCGGCATCAGCACTTCCAGGAGCAGACCGGGAACGGTGTATGCCCTCGTCAGCACTAAAAAAACACGCGGCCAACAGAGAAACGGCGTTCTGAAAGCCGAAAAACTCGATCCAAACCTGGGAGGAATTTTCCGGTCAGACGATTATGGAGAAACATGGACACAAAAACATACTTATAACAACCGGCCTTCCTACTACAGCCAGATCCGCGTCGATCCCAATGACGAAAATGTCTTCTGGA
>CAZEWV010000285.1:0-4116 GCA_964516025.1 uncultured Eubacteriales bacterium | reverse complement strand
CCTTTGACATCTCCAGGGGTTTCTGCTACAAATAATTCAAATGTATAAATGGTTCATTCAAAAAATCTTCGGAACCCAGAACGAAAGAGATCTGAAAAAACTCCAACCATATGTTTCTGCCATAAATGAGCTGGAAGCCCAGATTCACAAGCTTTCAGACAGCCAGCTCAGTGAAAAAACAGCAGAATTTAAGGAAAAACTCAACCAAGGAGCAAAACTCGACGATCTTCTCACAGAGGCCTTTGCCGTAGTCCGAGAGGTCGGCATACGAACCCTGCAGATGCGGCATTTTGATGTGCAGTTGATCGGTGGTGTTGTCTTGCATCAGGGGAAAATCGCTGAAATGAAGACAGGGGAAGGGAAAACTCTCGCCGCCACCCTTCCGGCCTATTTGAACGGCTTGACCGGAAAAGGCGTTCATATTGTGACCGTCAATGATTACCTGGCCAAAAGAGACACGGAATGGATGGGCCCTATCTATAATTTTCTTGGGCTCACAGTTGGCACCATCCAGCATGAAATGACCGAGTTTGAAAGACAGAAAGCCTACAACAGCGATATCACCTTTGGCACGAACAACGAATTCGGATTTGATTATCTGCGAGACAATATGAAATTCCGCCGTACAGATCTCGTCCAGAGAGAACACTACTTCGCCATAGTCGATGAAGTGGACAGTATCCTTGTCGACGAAGCCAGAACACCTCTGATTATTTCCGGCCCTACCGAAGAATCCACAGACATTTACTACAAAACCGACAATCTCATTCGCCGCCTCCAAAAGACAAAAGATTATAAGGTTGACGAAAAGACGAGAACTATCCATCTTACGGAAGAAGGGGTTGCAGCGTCGGAAAAGCATCTCAATGTGAAGAATCTCTACGACCTCTCACACATGGACACCATCCATGCAATCAATCAAGCTCTCAAGGCCCACCACCTATTCCGAAAAGACGTCGACTACATGATTAAAGATGGCAAAGTCATCATCGTCGATGAGTTTACCGGACGACTGATGCCGGGCCGCCGCTACAGTGACGGACTGCACCAAGCTCTTGAAGCCAAAGAAAAAGTCCGAATCGAAGAAGAGTACCAAACCCTTGCCTCCGTAACGTTCCAAAATTATTTCCGTATGTATGAGAAATTGTCAGGGATGACAGGAACGGCAGTGACAGAGGCCGCAGAATTCTCATCCATATACAAACTGGATGTTATTGAAATCCCAACTAACGAACCTCTGATCCGGCTTGAAGAAAATGATGTCATTTACCGGACCGCCAATGATAAATGGGAAGCGGCTGTCCAGGAAATCCAGGACAACAATACAAAAGGTCGCCCTGTGCTGGTCGGAACAATCTCCATAGAGAACTCAGAACACCTCAGCAAAATCCTAAGAGGCCGTGGGATCAATCATGTTGTTCTCAACGCTAAATATCATGAACAGGAAGCACAGATCATCGCACAGGCCGGGCGGATTTCCGCCGTAACCCTGGCCACAAATATGGCAGGAAGAGGTGTGGATATTATTTTAGGAGGGAATCCGGAATACCTCTCCCGGGAAGCCTTGAAAAAAAGGGGCATTGATTATCACGAAGCGTCACGTGAAGATCTCGAAAAATCCCTAGAAGAGGCCAAAGTCAAAACCGATATCGATCAAAAGAAAGTCTTGGGGATGGGCGGTCTGCATATCATTGGAACTGAGCGGCACGAAGCCCGGCGGATCGACAACCAGCTCAGAGGACGAGCCGGCAGACAGGGTGATCCCGGATCATCCCGTTTTTATCTATCCCTGGAAGATGACCTAATGCGCATATTCGGGAGCGAAAAGATCTCGGGATTGATGTCCCGCATCGGCATGGAAGAAGGCGTACCCATCGAGCACAAACTGGTCAGCCGTGCTATCGAACGAGCGCAGAAACAGGTTGAAGGTCAAAACTTTTCGATCCGAAAGCACTTGCTGGAATACGACGATGTTATGAATAAGCAGAGATCATCCATCTATACTATGAGACGTGACATCCTGCGAGGTAAAAACATGAAGGAGTTCCTTCATGAGCTCATCGCAACTATTGTGGACTGGCGGATGGAAAACTTTACGGACAAGGAAAAATCTCCGGAAGACTGGGATACAGAGGGATTTCAAAATGCCATCAGTGCCCAGTTTGGACTGGAATTTGAAACCTTAAGCATAGATTGGAACACCATAAATCACCCTGAATTAAGAGAAACTGTCCTGACCCGGCTCAAAAACATTTACGAAGAAAAAGAAAAGATCATAGGCCCTGAACAGATGAGAGAATTCGAGCGGATCATCATGCTGCAGATCATCGACAGCCAGTGGAAAGATCATCTCCTTGGAATGGACTACCTAAAAGAAGGAATAGGGCTGCGCGGTTACGGCCAGAGAGATCCGCTTATCGAATACAAAAAAGAAAGTTACGACATGTACCAGGCCATGATGGACAGGATCGAAGACGAGACCATACGCTACTTGTTTCTGCTTCAACCCGTTGTGGAGAAAGAGTTGCCGGAAAGAAAGGAACAACCAGTCTATTATCAGCGGGCTCAGAGCGCACCTGTCCATACAGGAAAACAGGCCCGATCGATCATCCCAAAAAAGAGAAAAAAGAAAAAAAGAAAAAGATAATGAGGGGGGATTATGCTGGATGAAAAACTAAAAATAGGTTTAACCTTTGACGATGTCCTTGTGTTGCCTGCAAAAACGGATGTGCTCCCTACCAAAGTGAATGTCTCAACACAGTTTAGCCGGAATATCTCACTCAATATTCCCATCGTCAGCTCAGCCATGGATACGGTCACGGAATCTCATATGGCTATCACTCTAGCTCAACAGGGAGGAATCGGCTTCATCCACCGCAATATGCCTGTGCCCCAGCAGGCTGAAGAAGTCGATAAAGTGAAACGCTTCGAAAGCGGGATGATTGTCGATCCCATAACAATGCGGCCAAATAATAAGATATTCGAAGCTCAAGAAGTGATGGAAAAGTATAAGATCTCCGGACTTCCTATCACGGATGAAAATAATAGACTGGTTGGCATCCTCACAAACCGCGATCTCCGGTTCGAAACCCGTCTCAATCTGACCATAAGTAAAGCCATGACAAAGGATCTTATCACCGTCCCCCTGGGGACTTCGCTTGTCGAAGCAGAAAAACTTTTCCATAAACACAAGATCGAAAAAATCCTGATGGTCGATAAGAACAATCATCTTAAAGGTCTTATTACCTACAAGGATATCCTCAAGCGAATTCAATATCCGAACGCCTCAAAAGATAAATTTGGACGGCTCAGAGTCGGTGGATCTGTTGGTGTGGGAGAAGACACTCTGGAAAGGGCAAAAGCATTGATCGATGTTAAGGTGGATGTTCTGGTCATCGATACGGCTCACGGCCACTCCAAAAAGGTTTTTGACACCATCAAACTCTTAAAATCTGAGTTTCCCGGACAAGAGCTCATCGCTGGAAATATCGGGACTGAAGACGCCGCCAAAGATCTTATCGCCCTGGGAGTCGATGCAGTCAAGGTGGGAGTTGGCCCAGGATCGATCTGCACTACCCGGATTGTGACCGGAGCTGGAATTCCTCAAATTACAGCCATTGCCGATGTCTTTAAAGTCACACAAAAGGCAGACATTCCACTTATTGCCGATGGCGGTATCAAATTTTCAGGGGATATCACCAAGGCCATCGTCGCAGGAGCAAGTTCTGTAATGATTGGCAATCTCTTTGCCGGGACGGAAGAATCACCCGGTGAGGTCGTAATCTTTCAAGGACGTTCCTACAAGACCTACCGCGGTATGGGATCGCTGGAGGCCATGCGCAAAGGAAGCCGGGACAGATACTTTCAGGAGCTGGTCACAACGGAAGCCAAGCTCGTTCCGGAAGGCATCGAGGGACGGGTTCCCTACAAAGGCAGTGCCGCCACGATCACTCAAATGCTCGTCGGAGGATTGAAATCAGGGGCTGGATATGCCGGATGCCGCTCTATCAAAGAACTCCAGACAAAAGCAAAATTCATAAAAATAACGGCCCCCGGAATAAGAGAAAGCCACGTCCACGATGTCATCATCACCAAAGAAGCACCAAACTACCATTT
>CAZEWV010000284.1:1649-4118 GCA_964516025.1 uncultured Eubacteriales bacterium | reverse complement strand
TTCTGCGCATCCCAATTTCCGTGATTTCAAGAACGAGTTCAAAAAAGTGAATAGAAATCACGCTTCGTATTCCTCAGTTTATTTTTTCTTTCATTTGAGTAAAGAAACTATCTCGGCCGTTTTTTCAACCGGATCAAGGAGGGCTACGGTCAAATTCTCGGTCACCCATCCTCCCGTTTCACCGGGATTGACAAGGAGCGTGTTTCCCTGGAAACGAACTTCGGGCCTGTGCGTATGACCAAAAATAAGAACGTCCAGGTCATGCTGCTTCAGATAAGAATTCAGGGGAAAATCCAGATGTGTCAATAAAAAATGCGTCCCTTTCCAGTCAAACAAAAAGGGAGCTTCTTGTATGTCCCCAAAATGCTGAATTGCCCTTGCAAGCCCCTGTTTTTCCCCATCGCAATTGCCAAAAACCGCCTTGATAGGGCACTTGAGATTGGCCAGCTCCAAAGCCGCAAAAGGCGCCACAAAATCTCCCGCATGGATCACCAGCTCGCAATCTGCACTGTTGAATAAACGGACGGCCTGTTTTATGGCATCACGGTTGTCATGTGAGTCCGACATCACTCCAATCATTTTCCCTATTTTAAAGTAAAAGGGATCTCATCTCAAGAAGGGGTCAAGTCTCGACATTCGACATTTCGTGAGGAAATGTCGAATGTCGAGACTTGACCCCTCCATTGATTGAAAAATTGGGAGGGGTATATTATACTAACAATTCCATTTTGGAACTTATATGCTTATAAAAAAACAAATAACTGAGTTTTCATGAGAAAAAATGTCCTCATCATGGGTGCCGCAGGCAGGGACTTTCACAACTTCAACACCTTCTTTAGAGACAACGAAAACTATCAGGTCGTTGCGTTCACAGCCACACAAATCCCTGACATAGATGGCCGGAAATATCCCGGCGAACTGGCAGGCCAGTTTTACCCGGAGGGAATCCCTATTTTCTCTGAAGATGATCTGGCCAAGTTGATCAAATCCATGGACGTCACAGAAGTCTTTTTTTCCTACAGCGATACATCCAATGACTATGTCATGCACAAATCCGCCGATGTTATGGCCGCCGGAGCCAGCTTCACTCTCCTTGGCCCCAGAGAGACGATGATTGCCAGCCAGAAACCTTTGGTTTCTGTTTGTGCGGTACGCACGGGAGTCGGCAAAAGCCAGACCAGCCGGAAAATCGCCCTGATGCTCAAGGACAAAGGCCACAGGGTTGTGGTCATCCGGCATCCCATGCCCTACGGGGATCTTGTCAAACAAAAAGTCCAGCGCTTCGCCGAATACGACGACATGATCAAACACAAGTGCACGATCGAAGAAATGGAGGAGTACGAACCCCACCTCCGCAACGGCATCATCGTCTATGCAGGAGTGGACTACGGCGCGATTCTGGAAGAAGCGGAAAAAGAAGCCGATATCATCCTCTGGGACGGCGGAAACAACGACTACCCGTTTTACAAGTCGGATCTGGAAATCGTCCTCATCGACCCCCTTCGCCCGGGACACGAGCTTCAATATTACCCTGGAGAAGTGAATTTCAAAAGAGCCCAGGTTCTCATCATCAACAAGATGGATACGGCCGATCAAGACAATATCGACCTAGTTATCGAAAACATTAATACATACAATCCCGAAGCCACAATCGTCCGGGCCAATTCCCCCATCACTGTGCTGGACGGAAAAGACATCGAGGGGCAGACCGTCCTGGTCGTTGAAGACGGTCCGACTCTCACACACGGAGGCATGGCTTTCGGAGCAGGAATTGTGGCTGCCAACAAATATGGCGCCGGCCACATTGTCGATCCGCGCCCCTATGCCGTGGGCAGCATTAAAAAAACTTTCGAAAAATACTCACACCTCGACCGCGTCTTACCGGCCATGGGATATGGACAGGAACAGATTGCCGAACTGACCGAAACCATCAACCGCACCGAATGTGACCTCGTTATCGGAGCGACCCCCATAGACCTGGGCCGCCTGATCCAGACAAATAAAAGGATTCTCCCTGTCTCTTACGATCTGGAAGAAATCGGGTCTCCCAACCTTCAGGAGGTCCTCAAGGATTTCTGATGAAACGCAAGACCGCCCTCATTGCTTTTGGAGGAAATGCGCTCCTTCCCAAGCCCCGGCAAGGACTCCAGAGTGATCAGATCAGACTTGCCGCAAAGGCCGCCCGATTGATGATCCATGTCGTACAGAGGGGATATGACCTCATCATTGTTCACGGCAATGGGCCGCAGGTCGGAAATCTGCTCATCCAGATGGAGGAGTCCATCAATAAGGTTCCCCCTTTCTCACTCGATATCTGCAATGCGATGACCGAGGGAAGCATAGGATTTATGCTGGAGAAAGCCATCATCAACGAACTCCGTAAAACGTCGGTGGATAAGGAGGTAGCCACCCTGATCACTCAGGTTATTGTGGATAAGGAAGATCCGGCCTTCGATGCCCCATCCAAAC
>CAZEWV010000284.1:0-1549 GCA_964516025.1 uncultured Eubacteriales bacterium | reverse complement strand
ATCACTCAGGTTATTGTGGATAAGGAAGATCCGGCCTTCGATGCCCCATCCAAACCCGTCGGCCCATTCTACTCGGAATACCGGGCCAAGATGCTCATGCGGGAGAAAAAATGGATTATGATGGAAGATGCCGGACGGGGTTACCGGAAAGTCGTACCATCTCCCAAGCCAATCGACGTTGTGTCCAAACACGTCATGTGCGATCTCGTCCGCTCGGGAAAGATCGTCATCGCCGCCGGAGGAGGGGGCATTCCGGTCATCATCAACGGCCGCGGGCTTTTCCAGGGAGTGGAAGCGGTGATCGATAAGGACTACACCTCCGGCCTCATCGCCAGAGAAACCCGAACCGATCTCTTCATCATCCTGACGAATGTTCCCCAGGTGTATCTGAATTTCGGCACCCCAAGGGAAAAGCCCATCCTCGAGATGACTGTGGACGAGGCCAAAGAACAACTGGCCCAGGAACAATTTCCTCCGGGATCCATGGGTCCAAAAATAGAAGCTGCCATCGACTACATCGAAGGGGGAGGAAATGAAGTCCTCATCACCTCCGCCAGCCACCTGAAGGCAGCCATGATAAACCGGTCAGGTACTCGGATAACAGGTCAGAACCAGGAGTAAAAAATGGATAACTTTCTTTCAATTCATGATTTGAGCATTTACGAGTTCCATGAACTGTTAGACCTCTCCGGGCAAGTTAAAGCTCAACCGCAGCGCTACAACGAGAAGCTTAAAGATAAGGTTCTGGCCATGATCTTCGAAAAGCCGTCACTTCGGACACGGATGACTTTTCAAGTCGGCATGCTCCAGCTGGGCGGCCAAGCCATCTATCTCGGCCCCTCCGACATCCAGATGGGCCAGCGAGAAAGCACGTACGACGTGGGAAAAAACCTCGAACGATGGGTCGATATAATCATGATCCGCACATTTGATCATAAGATCGCCGAGGACCTGGCCGAATACACAAGGCCTCCGGTCATCAATGCGTTGACCGATCTGCTGCATCCCTGCCAGGGGATGGCTGACTTTTTGACCATCAGGGAAAAGCATCACGATCTGACCGACCTTTGCCTTGCCTACGTCGGAGACGGGAACAATGTCTGTCACAGCTTGCTCTTTGCGGCGGCCAAGGCTGGATCTTTTATGAAGCTGGCCACTCCGCCGGGATACGAACCCGATTCCAACATCGTCAAACAGGCAGAGGAGGATGGAAAGGACACAGGTTTCAGCCTCGAGGTCTGTAATGATCCGGCCGAGGCAGTCCAGGACGCCCATGCCGTCTATACCGACACCTGGACTTCGATGGGACAGGAGGCCGAAAAAGAAGAAAGAGTCCGGATCTTTGCGCCCTTCCAGGTCAACAGGGATCTGATGGCCAAGGCCCATCCCAATGCAATTTTCATGCACTGTCTTCCTGCACACCGAGGTGAAGAGGTCACAGATGATGTTTTCGACTCGCCTCAATCGGTTGTTTTTGATCAAGCTGAAAATAGGCTTCATTTCCAAAAAGCCATTATGTTATTATTAATGGGGATAAAAAAATAGAGAT
>CAZEWV010000283.1:0-4119 GCA_964516025.1 uncultured Eubacteriales bacterium | reverse complement strand
CACTCGGGATTCTGGCTCGGCAGCGCTGAATTTCAGATGGACGGCAAGTGGTAATATTTCGGTTTTAAAAGTATCCTCATGTCAGAAAAAATTGTTTTAACCGATAGGTTAACCAAGATCTATTCTATGGGAAAAATCGAGGTTGCCGCCCTCAATGAGGTGTCTCTTTCGGTAGAAAAAGAAAGCTTCTTTGGCATTACAGGACACTCCGGTTCAGGAAAATCAACTGTCCTCAATCTTCTTGGCGGATTAGACACTCCCACTTCGGGAACTATTGAAGTTGAGGGCAGAAAAATATCTCAGTTAAACAGGGATGAACTCGCCCGTTATAGGAGGGAAGGGGCTGGAATGATTTTCCAGTCCTTCAATTTAATTCCTTCTTACACAGCCTTGGAAAATGTCGGACTCCCCCTTCTTTTTTCAGGAATCCCAAAAAAAGAAAGAGGACAGAGAGCATCAGAAATATTAAAAGTTGTAGGCCTCCAACACCGTAGCTCCCATCGGCCATCCGAACTTTCCGGAGGTGAACAGCAGAGAGTTTCCATCGCACGGGCACTCATCAACAGGCCCCGGATTCTTTTGGCTGACGAACCAACGGGAAATTTAGACAGCCGGACATCTAAGGAGATTGTCGAAGTGCTTTCAAAGTTCAATGTCGATCTTGGGGTGACAGTCATCATGGTGTCCCATGAGGAAGCCCTTTTGAAAGAATTTGCCAGCGAAGTGATTTGCCTTCAAGATGGTAAGGTCATAGCTGAGGAAAAAATTCGATGAGGATTTCAGACTACATCGACCTGTCTTTTTCCAACCTGTGGAAGAAAAAACTCCGGACTTTTCTGACGACTTTTGGAGTGGTTATTGCCATAGGAGCCCTTGTCTGCATGGTCGCCTTCGGTAAGGGCATGCAGAAAAATGTAGCCGAGCAGTTTAAGGAGTTGGAGCTGTTTAATTTTATAACAGTCTATTCCGGTTCACTGGTCCCAAGGGGCATACTGTCAGGTGGAGAGAGTGGGAATACAGTTTCCGAAGACATAGCCCTAGATGATGATGCCCTAAGAAAAATAAAGAAATTTAGAGGAGTGGATCTGGTTCTTCCCGATATCCGGTTTCCTGCAGCTGTTAGTCTTAACGGTCAAGAAAAATTCAGTCTTATTCAAGTCATACCGACAGAGGTTTCCTCCTCAAAAACCATGAAGTTTCGAGCGGGACAATCCTACACGGAGGACGAAAAGAATTCCGTAATCATCAGTGATTCTCTACTTCTTGGTTTCAAGATTAAAGATTTTGCTTCGATTATAGGCAAAAAAATAAATATCACGACGCTTACGGTTGATCTTTCCCGCTTTAATCCCGAGGATTTGTCCTCGCTTTTTCGTGGAGAAAATCTTCCTTTTGCCAAGGAAAACTATGAGATGACCATAGCCGGTGTGACTGAAAATATGGGTTTTGGCGGACCGGCTCTGCTCAGAAGTGATGTCTATCTTTCCCCTGAAACTGCCAGCACGATGAAAAAACTCCCCATCACAAATCTCTGGGATCTCCTGAGGGAGCCTTCTGGTACAAAGGGGTATTCGCTTGTGAATGTCAGGTTGTCCTCTCCTGATTTAATAGATACGGTCAAGAAAAAAATTGAAGACATGGGATTTCGCACATTTGCACTTATCGACCAGTTTGAAGAATTTCAGAAGGGATTTCTTTTTATGGACCTGTTTCTACTGGCTTTGGGCATGATTGCCGTTATCGTTGCCTCCCTTGGGATTATTAACACCATGATTATGTCCATACTGGAGAGGTATTCTGAAATCGGGATTATGAAGGCTGTGGGCGCCAGCAATAGAGACATAAAAAAGATCTTTTTCTTCGAGACCGTCTCGATAGGATTCTTGGGGGGACTTTTTGGCCTAGGACTAGGATGGAGTGTCAGTCTCGTCATCAACAAAGTCGTCAATCATTTTCTCGCAAAACAGGGCCTTCCCTATCTCGAATACTTCAGTTTCCCTCTTTGGCTGTGTGTGGGAGCTATTGGTTTTGCCGTTGTAATCAGCCTTGTTGCCGGAATCTATCCAGCCGCACGCGCTGCACGTGTGGATCCTGTGGTTGCCCTCCGTCACCATTAGAAACAAAGGTGTTATAATCCTTTTAGAGCACGAAAAATGAGGTTTAAAAACTGCCCGATTTGTGGAGATTCTTTGAATCCCAAGACTTTTGAAGACCGGGAGAGGATGTCCTGTAATGAATGCGGGTGGATTCATTACGAGAATCCTCTGCCAAGTGCTGCGGTGTTTGTGCGGAATCTTGAGGGAGGTATTCTTCTTGTCAAGAGGGGTGTTGAACCCGGGTATGGGCAGTGGGCCCTGCCCTCCGGTTTTATTGAAATTGAAGAGACTCCCGAGATGGCCTGCCTGCGAGAGCTGAAGGAAGAGACCGGGCTTAAAGGAAAGATCGTCCAGTTGGTAGGAGTCTATTCCCAGGAATCATATATGTATAAAAACGTGATCATCATTGGATATGAGGTTGAGGTGCATGGAAAACTTCAACCGGGATCCGATTCACTGGAGGCAAAGTATTTTTATCCACAGGATCTTCCCGAGATCGCCTTTCCCAGTCACAGTCAAATGCTTTCAGATGGAATGAGGAAGTCGAAGTCGTGAAAACCCAACTTGAATGTTTTCCCTGCCTTGTCACTCAGGCTCTCAATGCGGCCAAGATGGTCAAGACCGAAAAGGAAGAAATTCACGACATTATGAAACAGGTCTGCCTGTTTCTCCCCACAATGTCGCTGGATGCCACGCCCTCTGAGTATGGCCGGGAAGTCTACCGGATTGTATCTGCTGTCACCGGGATAAAAGATCCCTTTCGGGAGATCAAAAAACTGCACACAAAACAGGCTCTCCAACTTTATCCGAAATTAAAGGCGCTCATCCGCTCTTCGGAAGATCCTCTGTTGACGGCCATTCGCATCTCTATAGCTGGGAATGTGATTGATTTTGGTACAAATGCAAAATTTGACATGGAGAAAGATCTCGATGCGATTCTTGATATGGCTTTTGCCGTCGATCACTATCAGGCATTTTGTAAGGCCCTAAAGGAGGCGAACAATATCCTTTTTATTGGAGACAATGCTGGCGAAACCGTGTTTGACTGTCTGCTCATCGAAGAACTTGGGAAACCTGTGACGTATACTGTTCGTGAGCGTCCGATCATCAATGATGCAATTTTTGAGGACGCCGTTGAGGCCGGAATCGACAAAGTCGCAGAGATATTTTCTTCCGGCTGTGATGCTCCAGGATGTATTTTAAGTCTGTGCTCGGATGAGTTTCTTGAACTCTATAACTCGGCCGAGTTAATCATCAGCAAAGGACAGGGGAATTACGAAGGACTGTCCGATGAACATCGGCCCATTTTCTTCCTACTCAAGGCAAAATGTCCTGTAGTTGCCAGCGACATCGGAGTGCCTCTAGGTAGTATTTTGCTGAAAAAAGCGAACCTTTGAACTTTTCAGTTCACTATTATATGATTTTTCCATCTTTCCATGATGTCTTTATCAATCTGCCGATTACCAATCTATTTCCCTACTTCGTGGTAACGGAAGCAGTCGACCGTGTGGTCATTGACCATTCCTGCGGCCTGCATAAAGGCGTAGCAAATTGTAGAGCCGACAAACTTGTATCCTCTTTTTTTCATGTCGAGGCTCATGGCATCTGACTCAGGGGCATTCGGGGGGAGATCGCTGAGTTTTGTCCAGGAGTTTTTGATCGTCTGTCCTCCAACAAACTGCCAGATGTAAGAGTCAAAACTGCCGAATTCCCTTTGAGTTTTGAGAAAAACCGCGGCATTATGGAAAGCGGAATTGATCTTCACCCGGTTGCGGATGATCCCTTTATCGAGAAGAAGTTCCTCAAGTTTACTTTCATCATACCCGGCAATCTTTTTGACGTCATAGTTGTCGAAGGCTTTGCGGAAATTCTCTCGCTTTTTTAGGACGGTCATCCAGCTTAATCCGGCCTGCATGGCATCCAGAACGAGAAATTCGAATAGTTTTGTATCATCATGTATTGGAACGCCCCACTCTTTGTCATGATATTCTATCATCAGGGGATCACTCCCCACCCATTCACA
>CAZEWV010000282.1:0-4126 GCA_964516025.1 uncultured Eubacteriales bacterium | reverse complement strand
TGATGTTGTTTGTTGGCCAGATTATATCAAACGTCGGCATTTTTTACCTTAGGGACGCAGTGCTGTCATGACGAGAAATGAGGAAGCAATTCCATTTGTAGAGATCGCCACACTGCGTTCGCGATGACAACCACCACAGAACAAAATAAAAACTATTTTGCTACAGCTTTTTTATAAAACTTCACTAAATCCTCTTTGAGTTTTTGATGCGATTTCTCCCGGACATACATCATGTGCCCGGCTTGGTAGTAAGCCATGGTGACGCGGTCTTTAAATTCAGAATTGAGGCCCAGATGTGAGATGGCCCATTTGGTCGCAAAATACGGGGTCGCAAAATCATAGTATCCATTGGCCACAAAAATTTGGAGTGCCTGATTTTGAATCATTGCTCCATTGAGGACCTCAATGGAATCGGAATAGCTGGTCCGTGAGCTTGCATTGGGGTAGGGCCACGGCCGGACGCTCCCGGATATGGCATAAACATTTTCATTCGTGTACTTCAAATCGTTACGGACATATTGATTAAAGAGAGCGGAAAAAGCTCCTGTTGTGGCAGTCGTGCTGGGATCTGCAGCAAAACGCTCTCCGGCGGCATCCGTTTCAATCGCTTTATACCGGCCATCTATTCGGCCGATCGCATAGTGATCCTCACGCAGCAGTTCTTTAAGGAAACGGTAGAGATTTATCCGCATATTGGACTGTTCGACATAATCAAGAGATAAACCAGTGTAGCGTGCCACTTTTTGAATCATTTCCTTCCTTTTGTCCTCGGGAAGCTCATTGCCCAAACTCAGGGCATGATTATATTCATCTAAACAAAAGGCTTCGACCTCCTGCAGCACATCCTCCAGTTCCCGGTCAAGCAGGTCCTGGGGGAGTTTTTTGTGATACCAGGCCGCCGCGGTATAACCTGGAAAGAAATAGATATAAGGGAGATCATTTCCCGTAGAAAAATCCTTGACCAGTGAATTGAGCACAGCGGACACAAGGATGACTCCATCGAGATACATACCCAGGCTGCGGCCCTGGAGAAAGCCCGCCAGTCCCGAAGCCCGGATCGTCCCGTAACTCTCTCCAAGAATGAATTTGGGTGACGACCACCGTTCATATTTAGTGATGTATATGCGGATAAATTCGCCAACGGATTCGATATCATTCTCATATCCAAAAAACTGACGGGGATTCTCACCGTCTTCAGCCCTGCTGTATCCTGTGTTTACAGGGTCTAAAAATATAAGATCTGTAACATCCAAGAGCGTATAATCATTATCAATCAAACGGAAAGGACGAACCGCCGCCAAACCTTCCTCTGTCATCAAAACCTTTTTAGGGCCAAAAGCACCCATGTGAAGCCAAATGGATGCCGATCCCGGACCTCCATTAAAAGCAAATGTGATGGGCCGAGCGGCAGGGTCTTTTGCTCCGTCTTTTGTATAAGCTGTAAAATAGACATAAGCTTTGGGTTTGCCCTCCTCCGATTTGAGAGGCAAAGTCCCCGCCGTAGCGGTATAGTTAATGATGTCTCCATTGATTTTTATGGAATGTTTGGTTACAGACAGATCCTTTTCAACAAAGCCGGATTCTTTCTTCACTCCGGATTGACCGGACTGCGGGAATAATGGACAGATCAGAATTATTCCCAATAAACAAATTGATAATAATATTTTTTTATTCAATTCGCCCTCCTCACTAAATAATTCATTAAACATTATGAATCTTTATCAAAACCAAACAAAGATTACAACACTCCTGTAAGCATTTTCATTTCTATGCAAATAATTAAAGGGACATCATACTTAATTAATTAAATAATTAAGTATGATGTCCCTTTAATTATTTGCAACGTTTCGAAAGTCACTGACGTAATAAAGCTATTGACAGCCATGTGCTGATAAGATAATGAAAGAATTTATTTAATTTATGAAGGAGTTTTTTATGAAAAACATTGTTTTGAGTTTGGTACTGTTTAGCCTAATCTGTGGAGGACCGATTCCGACAGAGGCAGTTCCACAGACATCCCTGGCGGATCTCTACAAAACCGGAAAAGTTAAGCTCAAGTTGGAACTGCGCATCACGGATGAAGACCTGCCGGAAGAGATGTTTTTTGAAAGTGCGATGGGTGTGGCCGGAGATCAAGACGGGAATATCTATGTAGTGGATTATCGTGCCCATCACATCAAAAAATTCGATGCCACTGGAAAATTCCTGAAACTTCTGGGAAGAGAAGGACAAGGACCGGGTGAATTCAATGGGCCGTTCCGCATCACATTTGCCAAGGACAAATTAGTTGTCTACGAACTCAGAGGGAGACGCCTGAACACTGTGGATCCGGATGGAAACTTCATCAAGAATGCCTCAATGAATTTCGAGGAGGGCTCCATTCGTGGAATAAGGGCTCTTCCCAACGGAAATATCGTGGTCGAAAAGGAAAAATCCTATTTCAGGACGGAGGTTCGTCCCCAGAATTGCATGCTGTTTATTTTCTCGCCAGAATTGGAATCTCTAAACAAAGTTTATGAACACGAAATCGTGCGGAACAAATATATCACAAAGCCAGTGAGTACAAACATTCCCCAGCCCTTTTTCGCCAATGTGTGCTGGGCGACAACCCCGGACGGAAATATTGTTATCGGATTCGCCGAAACATATGACATAAGCCTCTATGATCCTAAAAAAGGAAAACTTTTTTCGTTTTCACACAAATTTAAACCTGTCAAAGTCACAAAGAAAGACAAAGACGCGTGGTTTGCCGGGATGACATTTACCAGAGGAAATGAAGTATTTGAGGGGGCCCAGGATTATGTTATAAAAAACACTTCCTTCCCGAAAAACAAACCCCCCTTTCACGACATCAAAGTGGATCCCGAAGGAAACATCCTGGTCTTTACGCCTACACAGGATGCCGTATCCGATTTCACATATTTTGATGCCTTTGATCCAAAAGGCAATTTTATCAACCGTGTTGAGGTTGTGGACAATTTTAAATTCCAAAGAAACATGCCCCGGATTGGCAGATTCTTCGCGGCCATTTCCACCAACGAAGAGAGCCTATACCACATCTCCCTCTACAAAATTTCAAAATAAATCAAGGCCTGGCCTGAATAACGTGAATAACTTCCCTTATTTTTTGTAACATTTTATTTTTTTTTAATTTATTTGAACCTTTTTTAAAGAATTCCCGTCTATACTAATGATATGTTTCTAATAAATAGAAAGATATGGAATATTCAGGAGATAAAATGAAGAGTCTCACGCGTAAAGAAGAACTTTTAATCCTCACAATTTTAAATCTGAAAAAAGACGCCTACCTTATCGCTATTACGGACCATCTCATAGAAATTACGGGGAAAAATGTCTCACTCACATCCGTGCATGCACCGTTGAGCCGACTTGAAAAACACGGAGTGATCCGGGGAGAGTACGGAGCGGCCACCGCTGTTAGGGGCGGACGAAGGAAAAAGATCTATACGGTCACAAAGCTTGGAATGAAATTACTGGAAGATTACAAAAGAATCACGGATACGCTTTGGGCCAACCAATCAAAATTCTCCACCCAAAAGGACTGAGACCATGACTCTAAGGCGCAGAAACCTGAAAATACTGGAATTTTTTCTCAAACAATTGATCTCTTTCGAAAACCAGGAAAATTTGAGTGGAGATTTCGAGGAGATGTTTGACCGGATTTCAAGCAAAAGCGGAACATTCCGGGCCCTCCTATGGTATATCTTCCAGATTCTCAAACTGGTCCCCTCATATTTTCGAAACTATATTTACTGGAGTAAAACAATGCTAAAAAGCTACCTGAAAATTGCCTTGAGGAACGTCAAAAAATCCAAGACCTATTCCTTCATCAATATTCTGGGACTCGCCATCGGCATGGCCTGCTGCATATTGATCTTATTCTATGTCCAGGATGAGCTGAGCTACGACCGTTATCATGAAAACGCAGACAGGATATACAGAGTTGTCGACAGCGGGGATGCCCCCGGCGGAATGTCTTTTGATCTCGCACTCACATCCGCTCCTTTCGCTCCAACCATGAAGACCGACTTTCCTGAGGTCGAAGATGCCGTCAGGCTTTACCGAAAAAGAAGGATGGTGGCTTATGGAGAAAGAAAATATTACG
>CAZEWV010000281.1:0-4156 GCA_964516025.1 uncultured Eubacteriales bacterium | reverse complement strand
AAAGCCATGTGGCATTTCGCTCGATTTGGACTCCATTCCTGTTTTGAACCACTGGGATTTGAACCAGAGCTTCCAGTATGAAAGATGACAATGTGACCTTCATTCCCGGAGAGAAAAAAAGTAGAGATTCCCCGGAATTTTCGATATCTTGAAGGTTCAAGCGATCTGGTGAGAGATCTCTGTATGAAACTTCGATCACGGGTGCAATAGATATCATCGATCTCTCCCCCAGACCAAATTGATAGGAAGCAGCCCAATCGACGGCAAACTCATTGCCGGGATTCATATTGTTTTGTCCCTTATCAGCAAAACCATTCAAAGTATAGGTCATGCTGACATCGGATCCCAGGGATCCTCTTCGCCAGGAAAAGTACAGACCCGGCTTCAGGTCCCAGGTCTCGGAAGAAAATCCATCCGACCCTGTGGGAATTTCAATCCCAAGGGTAGCCGCTAATCCAAGGGTATAATTTACATGGTTTCGACGAAAAACCTTGAATTTACCCATAATAAATAGATCACCAAACCCGCTCTCGGCACTACTGGCACCCATCATGGACATATTTCGCCTCATAACAGGCTGTCTGCAGAACAGAGTCAGGTTGGATTTTAGTCCGTAGGCAAGGATCACGGGTACTATATACATTTCCATCTCTTGTTGACCCTTCGCCATACTGCCAAAGCTCAAATACCGAAACTGTGTGCGGAAGATCCAACGGTCTTCAGCCGGAGTAAGACCGGCGTCAACACTGATCCCATTCGAATGGGAAATCGAAACAAAAATAAATAAAATGAAAAGGAAAGACAAAAATTGTTTTTTCCCCTTTTTCTGCGGTTTCAATTTTTGCGCTTCCCCGGGGTGAAGTTAGCCCTGCGTATGGCTTCGAAGATGGATTCATCACTGACGTCCCCATCTTTCTGAATCCTGACTACAATCTGTTTTTTCTTCCAGTTGGCTTTGGAATCAAAGACACCAGGGATCTTGTTTATGAGCTTCTCGACTCCCCCGTGACAACCAGGACAGTCCATTCCAAGGACCTGATAAACCCTGGTTTCAAGTCCACCAGGACTATCAAAAGCTGGTTTTGTATTCTGTGAAAGACAGCTGCCGAGAAATGTGACGCAAATGACAATAATAATAAATGATCCGAACTTATTCTTCATATTCAACTTTATTTTTTCCATAATTTTTATCCTTTTTGACATGTTGATTTTTAATTTTACTCGAAGAATTTTCTCTAGTCAACAGCCAGAAATTATGGCGAATCGTCGCGGATTATTAGGTCGAAGACGTCATCGGCGCGGCAGACGGGCGTGACAGGGTAGGCATCGATCAGATTGCGGTAGGACCTGTTGAGGGCTTCATCATAGCCGGTTTGCAGGAAGATCAGCATTTTCTGACCCTCAACTAGAAACACATACCGGGTTTGTTCGTTAGAATCCCAGCAAATCCCGACCTTATCCAGATCGGAGAGCCGTTTAAACTCGTTCTTTTTTATAATCTCAGGTTTCAGCTCATTCGCCTGGACCTGAACGATGACTTTCATTTCCGGCCCCCAGGACATAGAGGTTTTGTTAAAGGATTTAAAATCATCGAAATAGTAGATAGGGCCAAATTGTTCATCGTTATGGCTTCCCGAATAGACACCTATTATAATTTCATCCGCTCTTTCAAAACTGATCCGCATCTCCGCATTCATCGCCTCATGATAGGGCTTCATGGAAAAAGCCGAGGCAGACGGAAGCGTCGCGGATTTTGTTTCCGGTTCGGGATCGGGCAAAATATCAGGCGCTGAGGCACAGCTGACCAGAATAATGGCCGTTAGAAAAGACACACATCCAATAAAAATAACTTTTTTCCGCATTTATTCTCACCTACGTTCAAAATTCATTGAAGCACACATTTTACATTTTTACACAAAAAAAAGAATACCTATTATTAAAAACGTTTCTAAGACAAAAACTGCTTATCATAAAGAAAAGCTGTCTTGAACACTATCATCGAACCCGTGAAAAGTGATATTATTCTGGCAAAGATGACAGCCAAAGGATTCTATTCACCCATTAGCTCTTTAGGAGAAATAAACATATGACACATCGTCACGACGACCGGGAAGACCTTGTTGGAGAGCATCCCTTCGGGGACGCCGGCCAGATTATTTTGCTTATTGTCTTTCTTGCTCTGTGGGTCCTCGATTCTTTTGTCTTCCGGTTTTCGACGTTTTTGGCTGGATCCGCACCTCTTATTATCCGGTTGGTTCTAGCCGGATTAATTCTCGCGGTCGGTTTTTATTTAGGAAAAAAATCAATGCGGATCGTTTTTAGTGAGAAAAGGGACTCGCCTCAAGTCATCAAGAAAGATGTCTATTCTTTTATGCGGCATCCCATGTACATGGCAATGATATTGTTTTATATGGCACTAATTCTGACCACGCTGTCTCTTTTATCTCTGGCTCTGGGTATTCTCATTTTTATCTTTTATGATTATATCGCGGCCTATGAAGAAAAACTTCTCGAAAAAAAACTCGGACAGGATTATATAGAATATAAGAAAAAAGTTCCTCGATGGTTCCCCCGCTAGCTCACATTCCTGAATACGACCAATCCAATCAACCCGTGGACGAACAAAATCGAAGAGATGCTCAAGAGATACCAGTTGTCTCCGATCTGATTTCCATTTATCGTCACTCCCGATGCGACATAGATCAACACAAGGGCTATAAATATCAGTATCAATGTAAAGTTGCTGGCTTGATAGAACAGCTGAAGCTCGCGTTCATCAGGTTTGTTGGCTTTGTTCAAACGCACGATAAGCGGGAAAAAGACAAAGAGTATCATAAACATTCCTCCCACACTCCCGAGCAATAACACGGCAATCAAGCCAATAAGGCCAACTAGACTTTCAAACGCAAATCGAACCTTCATTTGTCTGCCTCCTTTTTTAAAATGAAAAGATCTTCTACTCTGCAGTCAAAATACTCAGCCATTCTAAGCGCCAGAACGACCGAGGGATTGAACTTTCCTTTTTCAATGGCAATTATCGTCTGCCTGGACACACTCAGATCTCCGGCCAGGTCCTGCTGAGTGATTTGATCTTTGAGGAATCTAAAACTTTTTAAATTATTTTCCAGTTTCACGTTAGTGTCCATGATTTTCTATCTCCCTGAACAATGTAACGCAATATATACTATTTGTCAAGTTTTATTTACATTTTGTAAACTATTAATTACATGATGGGGTCAGACATTTAAAACTTTTAAAACTTATCTGTACATAAAAAAAGATATGAACATATTAGTAGTTTTAAAAGTTTTAAATGTCTGACCCCATTTTTTGAATTACTTTTCTTTGTCTTTGTCGGCTTTATCAAAATAGGTTTTGTACCAGTCGAGCACTCGGTTCCATTTATCTTTATAGATGTCTTCACTTTCCGCCGCTCCCAGACCATGTCCGTCATTAAAATAATTGACCCAAACACACACCTTCCCAAGGCGGCGCAGGGCATAGTACATCTCACGCGTATTGACGGCAGGAACATTCCAGTCCCCATCTCCTGTGATTAAAAGGTGAGGCGTCTTGACACGGTCTGCGAACATAACGGCGGAATGGTTGATGTACTTAAAGGGCTGCTCCCAGAGTGAAGCCCCGATCCGGTCTTGAGAAATTTCAGCCGCAGTGTAATTGCGCGCTCCAATCCGCGGGCTGTCTCCAAGAAAACTAATAATATTCACTTTGCCGGAAATGTTTACAGCCGCAGCAAAACGGTCAGTCTGAGTGATTAGCAGAGAAGCGGCATACCCTCCGTAGCTTGTCCCGTGAACACCCAGCTTTTTTGGATCCACCAGGTCTTTTTCGATCAACTTGTTGATCACTGAGGTTATTCCTTTGACCCAGGATTCCCCGGGATATCCAATCTCCAGGTTAACCGATGGCCTAAGGCCAAACCAGCCCCGGTTTGTGATGATGTTCATATTGGTGTTGAAGCCGTTGTCAAAAAATCTTTCGTAAATCTCGCAGACTAGAGGATATTTTTTCCCGGGCTCATAATCGACAGGGTAATACAGTACACCGTAGAGCTCGTTTCCATCACCATCCAGGTATTTAATGAGTTCGCTCCTGGTGAGCTTCCGCTCTTTTACCCAGGGATTGAGGTCGGTCA
>CAZEWV010000280.1:0-4158 GCA_964516025.1 uncultured Eubacteriales bacterium | reverse complement strand
TACAAAAAAACCCGTGGTTATATCGAGGCTGCCGCCATTTGTGAAAGGGCAACCCTGGAATCAGTTGCTGAACTTGGGATTGATCGAAGCTCATTTCTCCAAGACCTCTTACCTCTTAATTCGGCTGTTGAAGGGATCGAAAAATCATGTCTGCTCGTTTTGGAATCCCAAATGAATGTCAGAGCTGAAAAGCTGCTGATCAAGCCGGTTCGATTGAGTAAAACTCCTTTGGAGGAGAAAGCTTTAAAATTGATTCCAATTCCGGCCGACAAGATCAAAGAGAATGGGTATCGAGGCTATAGGAGTGCGATTTCAAATGCACTGAAGGAAATGAAGAAAGATCAACCGGCCAGACGATCTTTCCGGTCTGCAAGTGAAATCCAATTGCTTTGTAATGGTCAAAACAGTGCTTTAGATATGAAGAAAATGGCTGACACCCAGTTCAAACAGGAAACCGATCTCCAAGCCATATTGGATTACCTCGATGTTCTGAAGGCCGCAGGTCTGATCACTTGGAAGTAAGAAAGAGAACTATTTATCTGACCATATCGCTAATTCGTTGCCGCTTGGATCTGCAAAATGAAAACGTCGTCCTCCTGGAAACTCATATATCTCTTTTATGATTGTTCCACCTGCTGATTTTACTTTTTCTTGTATGAGTTCAAGATTTATAGAGTAAATAATAATTAGAGGGCCACCAATTTGAACTGCTGGTTCTTTTCTGAATCCACCATCCAATCTGCCATCATTAAAGCTGGTGTATTCCGGACCATAGTCCACAAACTTCCAATCAAATACTTCTCCATAAAAACGCTTGGCTTCCATGAGATCAACAGTAGGAAGTTCGATGTAATCAATGCGTTTATCTTTTTCAGTCATGTTGACTCCTTTGAATCCCAATGTTATCCCAAACACTATCACAATGACTACTATGAAAATTATAGATTTTTTCAATGTCGTTCCCTCCTTATCTTAATTTATAGTATTGTATCACAATCTTAAGGATGACTCTGATCCGGGGATTGCTGAGATTGAAGATGAGAGAATTGACTGACCAGGGGAATTGGAGAATAGAGACTGTTGAATTTTGGGAGCTGAAGTAATACAATAACCAGTCACAATATGGTCACTATCCGGATTAGGCCCAATAGCGAAATCGTCTTTAAGTCATAGAAATTAAAAAGGTTGCGCCTGTAGCTCAGGGGACAGAGCGACGGTCTCCGGAACCGTAAGCCGCAGGTTCGATTCCTGCCAGGCGCGCCACTCATTCCTAGAAGGCAAATCCCAGGCCGATCCCACCGTATAATCCACCAAGGTCTGCATTTATTCGCTGTGGCTTGACTTTGCATTTCGTATAAGAGAGGAAAAAATCTAAAAAGATACCCTTGGAGAGGAATAAATAACATCCAGCGTGACCAATGAATCCGAAATTGTTTCCTTTTGCAGTTCCAATAGGATTTTTTTCCTCGTAGAAATAGACCAATGGTCCAAAGCCCAGGTAGGGACTAAACGCTCCTATGGTTGCTCTAAACTTCAGGCCACCACCTATTCCTGTTAATTTCATGTTTGTATCTTCCTCGGAAAACGGCAGTTTCCCCTTGCCACTGTAATAATTTCCACCCAGCCACAGTTCAATGAACTTAAAAACTCTAACGGTAAATTCCCCTTCACCCATCAATCTGTTTTTGTACATGTCTTTAAAAGTGGTTCTCGAAGGTAGAAAATATGCACCCTTGATTTTTATTGAAAAGTTTTTAGTACTTCTTATTTTTTCCTCATAAAGCTCTTCTGTCTGGCCCTCCACTGTCTTTGCAGCTACGAAATTCCACTGACTCGAGGCAAGAAAAAAAAACAACACGAGGGATATTCGAACCAACCTTCTATACAGTCTACTGTTCATGTATCAAATCCTTTACTGGACGTCAACGGAAGCTTCCTCTCCCTCCTTGCCATTGGCATCGACGGCTGTCAGCATGTATGAATACAACTTATCTTTCTCGACATCCCTATGCCAGTATATAAAAGTATCCCCACTCACTTCACTAAGAAAAGTCATATTTCCATCCACAACCTGATAGATTTTGTATTTGCTTATTTCCCTGTTTAAGCCGAGGGCTTGCCAGGTCAGGACGTTAATGAACTCTTCCAAGAGAACAGAACTGTTGTCTTTTTTGACAGCGGAAAAATTTTCCGGAGGATGAGGAAGGACATAGTTAGTGATTGTATGCTGATCTGTTTGATTGACAATATCCAGCACTTCGGCCTTGACTTCATAATTTCCGTTTTGAAATAAAGACGTTTCCCAAACGTAATCATAAGGAACTGCGGAGTCTGTCTTTTTAAGGACACTATTGATATAAAAACGAACATTTGATATTCCAAAATCATCGGTAGCCGAAGCCTCCAAAATTACGGTTCCTGAAATATCCGTTCCCGAAGCTGGAGATGTTAAGGTGACTTCTGGCGGTTTGTCGATTTTTAGGTTCACAGATGCTTCTGCAGTTTGATCGATAGTATCGTAGGCTCTTGCCATGACTGTATGAAATCCACTGGAATATGCACTGGGATTCCATTCCCATTCATATGGAGGACTGAAAACTGACATTTTAAACTCATTATCGACAAAGAAATCGACCTTTTCGACACCTTTGTCATCTGAAGCACTGGCTTTTATAGTCACCGTACTTGTCACAACCGTATTGTTACTAGGAGATGTAATAGATATTGTAGGGGGTAGATCATCAGGTATGGTCAAATAAACACTTAGGTATTGTGGGCTGTTCGATGCACCCGCGGATGTGACACTGATTGTCCCCGAATAATCACCAACATCTAATCCAGATGTGTCGGTTGAAACTTGAAATTCATCCCATTCACCGGAAGAGCTTTCACTGCCTGGTAAAACCCCCAACCAGCTTCGATTAGAGTCAAGCTGATAATTAAGAACGTCTTCTCCCGAATTTCGGACATTGAATGAATCAGTTCCATCTCCCAGAAAACTTAGTGAAGTTTTATCCAGTTCAATCGAAGGTCCCGCAGGGGCGCTCCCGTACATCGCTTCGAATCCATCTCTCGCATCACTGTCGACGGACCGCTGTTCACCGCTGTAAGAGGGTGTCATTATCCCAGAAGCACTGTGATCGAGTCCTACCCAATGCCCGAATTCATGCAGTGCAACGGTTTCGATATCATAAGTGGCACCCGAAGTAGACCAATTGTAAAAATCGTTAAAGACCATATCTGTGTCGATAAAAGTGCTTCCAGCAACCCAAGCCCAGGCTGTTGCCAGAGTGCCAGTAGCTCCTTCATCGTCCCAGTACACATTATTAGATCCGTCGTTACCATGAGTTGTCACGGACGTCGTGCCGCTGTAGGTCATCGTAAGGCCGGCGGGATAAATCGCATTCCACGTATCGGCGGCAGCATTAACAGCGGACAGTTCATCGGGAACCTGAGCCGTGTTTGCGTTTATATAAAAAGCAACATTAGATCCTACAGGCCATTGATAACCCCACAACACATAGGCCAGCGAAACGGACACCAGACTGCAGATAATTATCCCGATCAGCCAGATCTTCTTACCTGATAGTTTCATGTTTTTTCTGTCTTTTTTTCAAATCATTTTTTACAATAACTTTAATACGCGCTTCTAACTCTGAAAGAGTCAATTCATTATCTTTATAAGCCTCCTTATCCCGGAGAAAATATCCCCACTTTCGGGCGATCTTATTCTTGTCAATTGAATATTTGCCCTGAGCCCGGCCGAAGACAAAAAAGGAAGGGAGATAATTAAGTGAGACGGAGAAAGAATTTTGGAGGTGCATAACATTTTCTATTGTCTTTAAAAAGACGAGAACATCTTCTCCTTTCTCAAAAACTGGAACATCCGAAACCTTGAGGGTTAAATCTCCGATCGTCCCCCCTGGAGACTGGATAAAAACTCTAGAATACCGGATATTCCCTTTCCACTCTTCTTTGATTTTAAGAGTGGTAACGGTCAGGATGATTTCCTTATTCAGACTCCACTCACACCGGATATCTTCCACTTTACCCAGAATTATTAAGTCTGCTGCTTGAGATAGTCTCTGTAGCGGCAATTTAATCATTAACACCGATTTCCACAGTCCTTTTAAGCGTCATGAGTAAGCCGACCTCCCT
>CAZEWV010000279.1:0-4181 GCA_964516025.1 uncultured Eubacteriales bacterium | reverse complement strand
CTTTGATTTTAAGCCCGACCTCCGCCGAAGAAAACGCCAGAAGCTGAGAAATCGTTGACTGTTCTTTCATAAAAGAATAGTTTAATCGCGGATACTTATCCAGCCTGGCCCGGAGTTCTTCGAGTACATTATCTATCTCTCTTGAACTAAATAATTCTACATAGATTTTGACCGAATTCAGTGAAATATCGGGATTCAGGCCCTCCATGCCGCTGACAATGCCTATCTGAGAAAAGCTGGCATAAATTGTTTTATTATTTTTCATCCAGACCTCTAGTTCCTCAACAATTTCAGAAGTCTGCTCCAGGGAATATTCGACGGGCGTCTTCATATTGATTTCAAAGGAAAATGCATCGGGTTTAGGCATGAGCTCTCTTGGAATTTTTGTAGCCATAAAAAAGGTCAACATCAAAAACAGCAAAGATACGGTTACCACTTTTCCCTTGTTATCTAAACTCCATATCAGGATCCGGTGATATCTGGCGGAAAATGAATCATAAAAAGAATTGTAGCCCCTAAATATCAACCTGATAACCGGTTTCAGGGGCAAGGAAAGATAATGTCCGATCAGGAGAAAAAGCTGGGCCAAAAAACTGAAAATAAAATTCAGAACC
Organism: uncultured Eubacteriales bacterium; assembly: GCA_964516025.1. Taxonomy (GTDB): domain Bacteria; phylum Acidobacteriota; class Aminicenantia; order Aminicenantales; family Aminicenantaceae; genus JAUWVG01. Next base: position 3,567 of record CAZEWV010000279.1, on the reverse strand, counting down.
TTCATTATGGCTTTAAAAATCCATACTATCAAAAAACGCAGTCCAAGATAGGGATAGGCCAAAATCCGCCAATTTGATTTTTTCTTATTCTCCTCAGGATATGCTGTTTCAGTTTTCTGCTCCTTGTCCTCTTTTGTCTTTGAAAATCCCATTTTTCGCGAGGCCAGCATTGGCAGTAGAGTCAGTGACACGATAAGTGATGAGACCATGGCAAAAGCTACAGTGAGCGACTGGTCCTTAAACAGCTGACCGGCCACACCATGCACATAGATGACAGGAAGAAACACCGAAACCGTCGTCAGCGTTGACGCCGTAACAGCCATGCCTACTTCGTTGGTCCCGACCAAGGCCGCTTCTTGAAGACTCTTTCCTAAACCTTTGTGCCTAAAGATACTCTCCGAGACCACGATCGAATTGTCCACAAGCATCCCCACCCCAAGGGCCAATCCTCCCAGAGACATGATATTCAGAGAAATATTGACAAAAAAGAGAAGGTTAAACGTGGCAATGATGGAGATGGGAATAACAGTAGCAATGATGATGGGTGTTTTGAAATCCTGGAGGAAGATGAAGAGCACAAAAAACGCCAGGATTCCTCCTAACAGGATGGATTTAAACACCGATGAGATGGCATTTTCGATGTATTTGGCCTGTTCAGAAACGATCATAATATCAATCTCAGGATACTCTTCTTTGATTTCATCCAGCACATCTCTAGCCAACTGTGTGACTTTGACGGTATTCCCACCGGACGCTTTTCTCACAAGAATACCGATACTCTCCGCCCCATTGAGCCGGGTGATGCCCTCTCTTTCTTTAATAGTGTCTTTGACCTGGGCCACATCTTTGAGACGGATAACACCTCTCTCCTGCGTTGTCTTTAGGCTGATTTCCCCTATCTCGCTCACCATCTCATATTCGCCGACAACCCGGAGTGCATACTTGAAACGGCCTTTTTTTATGGTTCCTCCCTGAAGGTTCTTGTTGAAGGCATCAATCCTCCCTGAAATCTGCTGGATGGTGAGACCGTAAAGAGCCAGAAGCTGGGGATTGACCTCAACCTGAATCTCCCTCTCGACACCTCCTGCAATTTCGGCCGAACCTATCCCTTCGATCTGTTCCATCCGTGGTTTTATAAGCTCCTCGGCAAACTCCTTGATCTCCAAGAGCGAGCCCTCTCCCGAGATGGACAGTACTATAATCGGTTTACTCTGTGGATCCAGAGGAATAATTGTCGGATCTTCAACATCTTCCGGCAGTTGAACACTGTCCAGCTTCTCCCGGGTATGAAGCATCGCAAAATCCATATCCGTTCCCCAGGAGAACTCGAGTTTCATATAGGACACACCTTCTTTGGAAACAGATTCCACCCTCCGCAATCCTGGAATTCTGGAGACAGCAGCCTCCAAACGTCTGGTGATAAGAGTCTCGATTTCCTCGGGAGCTACCCCCGCATACTGGGTGACAACGGAAAGTCTTGGATAACTGATGTTGGGAAGTAGATCAACGCTCAATTCCCGCAGTGAGATAAATCCCAGAAGAACGATGGCAAGGAAAAACATAAATGTCGTAACAGGCCTTTTGACAGTAAGTTTAGTTATTTTCATAGCACTATAATATTTTTGTCCTTTTAATCGATTTACCCTATTCTACTAAATTTGACGTAAAAAAGTTTCCAAAATTATCATATTCTAGCTGAATATGGGTAATTTTAGCTTAAAGAGCTAATTTTTGTCTAGCATTAACGTCATCAAAACCAGATTCAGAAAAAATGCACTTCGCTCTTAATACGTTTCATGAGGGACTTCCGCTTACTCGGCGCGAATAAACGTATCAGGAGAGCAGTACGTACTATCTTATGGTATCATTAAGTTAGGAAGATAGACCGATGTCTACTATAAAACTCTTTAGATCTTTAGCGATATTTTCTATTATTGTTCTCTCTGCTTTGTCTTGCAGCCAAAAAAAGCCGGAATTTTCACCCCAACAATTGGAAAAATTCAACCTCCTTTCTACAGAAGCCGAGATGCTCTATGAGAGAGGAAGTTATGTCTCTTTAAAAAAGGCGTTCGCCATCTATGAAGACCAGCAAACATTTCCTGCCTTTCAGAACAGGACACAAAGAAAGCTTGTCAAAACCGCTCTCCTTTTGGCCATCCGTGAGAATGAATTGTCCATCATCGGTGATAAATATCTTACAAAAGCCTTGAATCTGATCGACTCTTTTCCTGTGTTATCCGAGTTTTCATCCTATGCGGCCATCATTTTTTTTTCCCCCATAAGGAGGGGTTCCGGAATCCTCCAAAGGGGTTCTAGAATCCCCCAAAATGGATCACTGGGACCGTACGACCGGGACAAGTACTACCAATGGAGAAAGAAGAATTTTGTCTCCTTGGATGCCGACTTGAAAGACAAGGCCGAATCGGAAGAATTTTATGCCTATTTTTACCTGACTCTTAAAGCCTCATTTCCCTATAACATTAAAGAAGAGGATAATCCCTCTCGATTTCTGGACATTTTCCCAAATTCCCCTCTAATCCAGTACAAGCTGTCCGTGTTCCCCAAATTTGATCAGAAGCGAATGGAAACTCTCCTCCAAAACGATCCTGATTTCTTTGAAGCCCATTTCTTTCTTGGAAAGATGTCATTCAATCTTGGAAACACTCTCACGGCAGAGAAGAGTTTATTAAAGGCCTATGAGAAGATACCCGCTTCAATTTCCCTACTCACACTCCTCACAAAAATCCATTTTTTTCTAGAAGAATTTGAAGAGTGTCTCGAATACAACGAAAAAATTCTCACAATAACACCCAAGTATAGAGATTCTCTCCTTGGAAAAGCCATTTGTTTAGGCTATCTCGGCCGCCATGAGGAAGCTCTTGATATACTGCACACATTGATCGACATGGGAATATACCTAATGGGAGAATCCCATTATTGGCTTGCCTGGAACCAGCATGAATTAGGTCAATTTAAGCCCGCCTGGGAAAATATCAAACGAGCTCTTAACTATCTTATCGGTCACTATGAGGTCCATTCTCTGGCCGGAATCATCGCTTTTGACTTGTCCAAAATCGAAGCCTCTGAAGAACAATTTAAGAAGGCGCTATGGATAAATCCGGGAGACTGTGAAGCATCCTTTTACATGGGAAAAATCTTTACTCTTCGCACTAATTGGGAACAGTCCGGGATCCATTTTGAAAATGCAGCCCTGTGCAACGCCGGAATGGAAAGAGCCCTTCAAGAAAAAATCAAAGAGCTCGAGGATTCATCGCTCATTGCTTCAAGGAAAGAAAAACTTTTCATAAAGAAAAAAATCCAGATGAAAAAAGTCCAGGTCATAAAGGCCACAGCCTACTACAACGCCGCAGCCGTGTATTTCAACGCAGGTCAGGGAAAAAAAGCTCTGGATCTTGCACTAAACGCTATAGACAACAAGACTCTTAAATCCAAAGTGGAAGAGTTAATCAATAAAATAAAGGAGCTAATCACGCAAAAATGGAATTTAACATCTTTTCGATTGTATAGTTCATGGGATCAAAAATTACCTCAATATTCAAAAAAAGG
>CAZEWV010000278.1:0-4200 GCA_964516025.1 uncultured Eubacteriales bacterium | reverse complement strand
ACGAAACCATCCAGCGATTAACCGATGCCGGATTTTTAAAAATGGACAAGAACTCTGTCCATAAGCTTCATTCCAGCCCGGCATTTGCTGACCGGACGTTTATAGAAAGAGAAATCTCACAAAAAAAAGCACAAAAGATATTCTCCCAAGCAGAGCGAAAAATGCAGATGAGCAGCGTTTTGGCCGAAGGTGGTTTCCCGCTTGAGGCTTTGACACCTCTTAGTCAAGCGGTTGAACTCACACTTAAAGCTTCGACATATCTGGCAGGGGAAGACGATGCTGAAGGTGAAGAGGACCTTTCGTTATCCCATATTCAATCCCGTATCATTCCCACTGGCTTACTTCCTGACAATGCCGTTGCTATTGTGGCAAGTTTAAGGGAATCAGTGCAGCAGCCGGAAAAACTTGACGATGACACCGTGCAAAATCTGATTCAATCCAGTCAAAAACTCATCCATCAAGTAAGCCAAGCATTCAACAAGTCTGCTCTCGGATAGATTGCTGATTAACTGTTATCCTAAAAACATTTCATGGAAATCAATTTTTACCCAATGGACAGCATCCAAGTCATCTATCACTTTTTTGCATTTTTCATGAAAATCCAAACACCGGGATTGAACCTCTTGGGCATCTTTTTTATCCTTCCATCCGTAATGGAGGAGATAATCGACAAAATACCATACGGCTTGTAGAAATGACACGGCTAATACACCGTCAATGAAAAAAATCACTTTACACTGCTCACAAAGAAACTTTTCCATATGTGATGAAATAAGCCGGAAAGTTTCCTTTGGTCTTTTTCCTGCGGGTATATCTATCCAGTAGTCCTCAATTCGATCGGCCAGGAAACGGGCTCTAACCCATTCCATGTTTTTCTGATCATGGAGAAATCCACAATAACTCCAGGCAAGATCATGATAGAAAAAATGCATATCTTCTTCAGTCCGGCAAACGGATATCTCCCAATCTTTAGGAATTTTGTGTCGATTTGTCAGTTCTCTTTGAAAAAATGCCTCATCCCATTTGGACCACGCAGGAATCCGAGCAGATTGTATTTTCTTCTTGAGTTCGGGAGCCTTTAGGATGGCACTTTTACTTGAGTCGAGGAAAGGAATATATTCCTTGAACATTTTCCAAAACATCGCATGGCTAGGACAAACAGTATGAGTTGACCGCCATAACCTAAGTGCAACAATATCCACAAACATAAAAAGCTCCTCATCCATCCCCGTCCAGGCAAGCAGATTTATGACTGCCAACACATTCTCTGGGTCGACCACAGGATATTTTTTAAAAAAACTAAAAAATATTGGGACTTTCTCCCGCTGATTGGAAGAGATCAAATACACAAGAACCTGATAATCATAATATCCAAAGCTGTGTTCATACATTTCTGGATGTTCTTTTCTGATTCTAATGAGCAGGTCAATGTAGTCTGTCCACAGTTTCCTGCGTGCCAATTCCGCCCCCAGTTCAAAAAGGAATTCCTCATGCAGTTCCAGGTGCACAAAAAGGTGAGGATGTTCCTCCATAAAAGAGATAAGTCTGGTCGTCATTTCAGTTGTATCCAAATTTTCAAAATGAGGCATCACTCCGTCCCACCAGTCATCTATGATCTTTTCCTGTTCTTGAGAAATCTTTGTCAGTTTCTTCCTAAGGTCTTCATAGCTTGTGTGTTTTGATCGTATCCGGCCCGGTCTTGATTCGTACCAATAATCATCCATTGTCTCTGTACTTTTTGAGTTCTTCTCTCCCCAAACTGGAGGCAGATTCACAAAATAGTCTTCAAAAGGCAGAGATTCTTCATAGGCTTTTATCTGGTCATTGTCCAAGCAACACTTCTTGTATTTCTTCCCGCTGCCGCATGGACATGGATCGTTTCGTCCGGGTTTTTCCATTCTTACTCCAAGCTTCAACGCCTTAAAGCGAATTTAAAAATGTATAAAACATCCGGTAGCTTAATTCAAGAAGAAAAGAAAATCCAATATTATTGTATCAATACTTTAAGTCAGAGAAGAAAATATGTTATGATTTTTTAACATGACTTAGCTAGAATAAGGCATAAAATATGAGTAATAATTCATCAAAACCGAATTTGGAAAGAAAAATCCGAACGATCGAAATTGAACATGTAATGGGTGAAAAAACATACGTGCAAAGCTTAACCGTTCCACTGCGGCGGCCGTTCAAAAACATCTATCAATTCAAGTTAATCCTTCTCGGTACTGATCCACCGGTTTGGAGAAGAATCCAGATACCTGAAAATTATACATTTTATGATCTCCATGTGGCCATTCAGAATGTTATGGAATGGCTGGACTACCATCTCCATCACTTTGAAATCCCTGTCAAAAAAAATAGAAGATCCAGCGTACATATTGAATGTCCCTTTTGGGCACCTTGGGATATGGAAGAGGATTGGCTCACTACCACCGAAGTTCCAGTCAAAGAGTATTTAAAGAATCCTTCTGACAAGGCTCTCTACCGCTATGACTATGGCGACGGTTGGGAGATGGATATTATTTTTGAGAAAGTTCTTCCCAAAAAAAAGAACAACATTTACCCCGTATGTATTGATGGCGAACTCGCCTCGCCTCCCGAAGATTGCGGCGGAATTCCCGGTTACTATCGCTGCATTGAGGCCTGTGAAGCAGCGTACGATTTGGAAAAGCTTCCCGATTCAGAAGAGAAAGAGGAGCTAGTAGAGCTTCTTGTTTGGCTCTGTGGTTGGAATCCATATCTATTTTATCTTAAAAAGCTCAAATTCGACAGCCCTCGTGAGTTCTTCAAAAAGGCCTTTCAATAATTGGTCAATTATAATATCTGCATCAAGCAGTACGATAAGCAATAGAATAGTCCTCGTTTTCGTCGTATCCGTACTTTATTAAAAACGAAGGAATTGCACTATAATTCTCACCAATATTCTGCAATTTTACAAAAAATAGTACTTTCCAATCGAAAGATCGTGTTTCGCACGCTGGGGCGGACGGATTTCTGGAAATGTACAAATAGCTTTTAAATCGCCAACTATTCGCCAATTTTATCGCCAAGTGATATGAATTTATCTACCCGCCGATTTTCAATGCCTTGGATTTTTATTACGTTCTTTCATCATAAGGATCCAATATTTCAAACTCGAAATTCCAACCTTCCCACTCTCAAGGGTACTATGAATGACAACATCATCATCAAGAGATTTTTTCATTTATAACTCCACTTTAATCAAGCTTTTTTAATGGTTTTTCGACGAGATCAAAAACCATACAATAAAAATCGACATTGAACCATTCTTTGAATGTTTTCAGATTCCTTTTTGAAGGCCACGAATCAGGATCCCGCCACCAGCCATCAAGCTGCTCTTCAAAAATGAAAGGATAATAACGCTCCAAGAGTTTTTCCATTTCAGAATCATCTTCATACTCAGGTAACAGGAAAGCTGTGCTGTCTTGATTGACTTCATCCAGAGTAAATTTTCCAGGATCAGGAAGAGAATTGAGCCACTGAATAAAAGGTTCTTTTGCACGGACTACAATAACACTTCTGTTCACTTCTTTCATAATTTTTCTCACAATGATTGAAATTAATGCAGAGTCTTCAAATTGATGGAGTCAAGAATAATTTCCAGACCCTCATAAAGAATATCCAACTCTTCTCCTAGGTCTTTATCTGAGGTATGATTCGCTTCTTCAGCGATGAATCCAAGGAGAGCCTCCAGCTCATCGGGAGTATAATAGACAGTGATAGAATTAGAAACTTCATTTGCTGCATCAAAGCGATCCGTTAGATCCGGGCCGGCCAGAGTTTTGTTCTTAATCAGAGTGCATTCAAAAAGACTTAGTCTGACGAGTAAGATGTCTGAAAATCTCATATCCCATTTCGTATTTTCCCAGTCACTTATATAGCCGTTATCCTTGCACACAGGACAATACCATTCTATGACGCTTTTTTCATTATCCAAGAACGTATAGACCTCACCTTTACATGGCTTGCGTTTCGGTCTTCTTCGGCATTTGATGCCTGTAGGAATTGGGATTTCCAGTATTTCGCTGGAAGCTGCCTTTACTATAGAGCATAAATACTCTGCTAATTTCCGGCCTGGTCCTTTAATATCCCAGAATTCACCACTGTCGTCGAGAAAATGTCGAAGCTGAGTAAACCAGGTATTTCCCATTATCCGAATATTTTCCCTTTTTTTGTTAT
>CAZEWV010000277.1:0-4203 GCA_964516025.1 uncultured Eubacteriales bacterium | reverse complement strand
CCGGAAGATGCCCCCCCATCCCGGGTTTGGCCGACTGGCCGATCTTCATTTCAATGGCATCGACACGTCTGAAATTTTCCTCGGTGGCACTGTATTTATTCGGGACATACTCAAATATGTATTTATAGGCATTCTGAAGGGATTCTTCGACCAATCCTCCTTCACCCGAACACATGGCAGTTTTTACGGCTGCACTCCCCTTCGCAAGAGCGATCTTTATCTCACGGGACAGGGCACCGAAGGACATGTGGGTGATATAAATGGGAGTTTCTAAAATAAGAGGGACCTTGGCTTTGGGGCCGATAATCGTCTGGGTATTGACAGGATCATGGTCATCGAGTGGAGTAGTGGCGAGCTGGGCCCCTTTGATCAATATCTCATCCCAGGACAAGACTTTTTTTGTTGTCCGCATAGGCTCGATGATCGATGCCCCGGTGACAGAGATGCGGTGGATATCCTCCATAACCTCTTCAAAATCGTCCTGTGATCTCTTTAAATTCCCGAGGTACTCGTCCAGAGTTTCTTCTCCCGGTTTTTCCAGAGGAACCGTGTCTTCATCGTCTTCAAAATGGATATACCAGTGCGTCCCATCACAGAAGGGCTTGTTTTTGGACCCGCCGCACCGGCACAGTGCAAAATGCTCCTCAGATTCTGATGTCGAGCCACCATAATCATCCAGTTCCAGTCCCCCCACAGAACGGTAGGGGCCGTCTTTGCTGATGTTTATTGACGGATCTCTGTCCAGGCTGTCATGTTTTTCCCCGTCTATGGTATAGCTGAGTGCACCAGAGGGGCACATCCTGATCACACGAATGACGTCCTCAACCGAAGCCCCATCGGGATCGATCCATGGCTCAACACCCATTTGGAACACCGAAGGGAGATTGTCGGTACAGAAACCCGCATGCGAGCACACGCCGCGGTTGTCATGGATGGTGATGCCCTTTCCGGCATAGTCATCCACTCGGTCGGGCTGCCGGCCCTCGATCTTACAGGAGCAGAAATCGATCTTTGTGTGAGTTCCGTCGCAGTGGGGTTTGCTGCCGCTTTTCCCGCAGCGGCACAGGACCATAGTCTTGGCCGTTCTGGCGGACTCTCCCCTGGACGTTTTAAGTGATGTCACCTTAGTGACGATATAGGGGCCATTTTCTGTGGCTTCGATCTTTGGTTTATTGGACTTATACATCATTCTCCCTCCATACTTAACAAGCAAATTGAAGATACCACATATGAAAACATGCGGTCAAACTTGCGGGAATCCCTTAATTAGAGTATTATTAAAATAAGATATCTTCGAGAATGTGGATAAGAGCAAAAGGAGAACATTCCATGAAAAAACATGAAGGCCATAATCCAAAGTTTCATCTCAATCCAAACATTCAGGGACTTAAGCCTTCGGCCACTGTAGCGATTAATGACCTTTCCAACGACCTCAAGAAGAAAGGACGGGAAATTTTTAAATTCGGACTGGGCCAGTCCCCTTTTCCCGTGCCTGAACCGGTCACGGAAGCCCTCCGGCAAAATGCTTTCCAGAAGGATTACCTCCCTGTAAAAGGATTGAGGGAACTGCAGGAAGCCGTGGCCGAACATCACAGACGGGATTTCGGGATTGCTGCAAATCCGGATGATGTCCTTATCGGACCCGGCTCCAAAGAGCTGATGTTTCTTCTTCAGCTGGCCTATTTCGGCAATCTGGTAATCCCCGCTCCCAGCTGGGTGTCTTACGCTCCCCAGGCAAGAATCATCGGCCGAGATATCCTTTTTCTGCCGACAGAGTTTGAAAACGACTGGCATCTGACTCCGGAAAAATTAGAAGAACTCTGTTACCTAGAAAAAGACCGCGCGCGGCTGCTCATCCTCAACTATCCTCTCAATCCCACAGGCACCTCCATGACAGTGGACCGGCTTAAGGAGCTTGCTGAAGTGGCGGAGAGGAACCGGGTTATTCTGCTGTCCGATGAAATCTACGGGAAGATTCACCATGATGGAGCGCATAAATCCATCCTTCCTTTTTATCCTGAGGGGACCATCTTCAGCGGCGGTTTGAGCAAGTGGTGCGGTGCGGGAGGCTGGAGACTTGGTGTGTTTGTTTTTCCATCCTCACTAAGATGGCTTCAGGATGCCATGGCCGCTGTCGGCACAGAAACTTTCACGTCCACCAGTGCCCCCATCCAGTACGCGGCTGTCCGCGCCTTCCAGGAGGGGCCGGAGATCGAAGAGTACCTGAAAAAATCCCGGCGGCTTCTCAAGGCTCTGGGAAGTCACATTGCCGATAAATTAGACAAATGTGGAGTGAAAATCCGCGCTCCCCACGGCGGATTTTATCTCTTTCCCGACTTTTCTCCGTTCAGAGAACAGTTGTCATCAAAGGGCATCCGCAACAGTACGGAGCTGTGTCATAAACTCCTGGAAGACACCGGAGTGGCCATTCTCCCGGGCGGTGATTTTGGCCGAGGTGAAGAAGAACTCTTAGCACGGCTCGCCTATGTTGATTTTGACGGAAAAACGGTTTTAGAAGCTATAGGAACCCTCTCGGAAAATTCCCACTTAGACGAGAACTTCCTCAAGAAATACTGTGGAAAGGTGATCGAGGGCATCGACCGCATCTGCGGCTGGCTGGCTAACTGAAAGAAAGGGGTCAAGTCTCGACATTCGACATTTCTTCTTGAAATGTCGAATGTCGAGACTTGACCCCTTTTGTTCGATAGCGGACACTCTCTGTATTCATAACGGACACATCTTAGTGTCTTACTGTCCCCCTCAGCTATAATTCCCAGGTAAGCCGGAAACTGGCATGAGATTTGCATAGAGTATGTTTCATCAGGAGGACAAGGTGTTTAAAAACTACGTAAAGACAGCTGTCAGAAATATTTTCCGGAACAAAGCCTTTTCTCTCATCAATATCATCGGTTTGGCCATAGGGATGGCGGGAACACTCATGATTTTGATGTACATCACGTCCGAATTGAGCTTCGAAAACTTCCATAAAAACCGGAAACACATATACAGGGTTGAAGTCGATTTCGGAAATGAGGGCAGCAAAATGAGGTTTATTGGAGCCATGCAGGCTTTAGGACCGGCACTTGTGGAAAACTTCCCGGAAGTGGACAATGCTGTCCGGTTTGAACAGGACGAAAATTCTAAGTTCGAATACAACAACAAGATATTTCTTGAGAAAAATTTATTTTTTGCCGAGCCGGCTGTGTTTGAAATATTCTCCTTCAATATGCTGGAAGGGAGTCCGGAGACTGCGTTAAATGAACCTTTTTCAATGGTGATCACTGAAAAATCCGCTCAGAAACTCTTTGGAGAGGAATCCCCGCTTGGGAAAACGCTTTTGTATAATTCTGAGTTTCCAGTAAAAGTGACCGGAATTATAAAAAACATCCCCGCCAACACCCACCTCAAATGTGAATATCTTTTATCCTTTTCAAGTTTAGAATCATTAGGCCGGATTCCTGAAAAGCCGTGGAATATCTTTGGAAACACCTATACATATTTACTGCTTAAAGACAACACAAGAGTCGATAATTTTTTACCTAAAATTCACGGATTGCTTGAAAAAAACACGAGTGAGGGTTTCGCGAATATAATCACGTTCGATCTTATGAAGCTGACAGACATTCATATGAAATCAAAGGCCATCTGGGACCTTGGGCCAAGAGGCAACATGACTTATGTGTATGTGTTTTCCTCTGTGGCCGTTCTCATTCTTCTTATTGCCTGCTTTAATTTCATGAACTTATCAACAGCCCGGTCACTGAAAAGAAAAAAAGAAGTCGGCATGAGGAAAGTCCTGGGCGCCAGGCGCTCACAGCTTATCAGACAGTTTTTGGGCGAATCCCTGATTTTAACTCTCATATCTGTAGTCCTGGCCGTTATTCTGTTTGAACTTTTCTACCCTGTCCTAAACACATTCCTTGATAACAGCTTGACAACCGGCCAGCAAAATCTATTTTATCTCTTCTTAATGGTCCCTTCGGTGGTTATTATTGTTGGTATTATAGCAGGAAGCTATCCCGCTTTTTATCTTTCAAAATACAGACCCATTCATGCCTTGACCAATCGATTCTCCCCTTTATTGAGGCACTCAGGATTCAGGAAAATTCTGGTTATCACTCAGTTCACCATGGCTATTATTCTTCTCATCGGCACCACCGTGATTTTCAAGCAGCTGAATTTCATGAAGAACAGTGATCTTGG
>CAZEWV010000276.1:0-4203 GCA_964516025.1 uncultured Eubacteriales bacterium | reverse complement strand
ACGGAACTCAAGAGAGAACGAGAACTCAGGGGGATTAGTCTGCAGGAAATTGCAGATGCCACAAAAATCAATATCCGGTATTTGAGAGACCTTGAGGAAGAACGACTCGACAACCTCCCAGGCACATTTTTCATCAAAGGAATTATCCGTTCTTTCGCAAAATATATCGGACTGGATGAAAGCACCATACTCAACAGTTACTACGAATCTGAACTGCATCGGGAACAGGATGAGGAACAAGAGGAAAAATCTCAAAAAACTCAGTATATACTCCCCATAAAGGTGAAGAGAATTCTTTACTCCATTTTATTATTTCTTGCTTTTATGACAGTCCTCACGGTCATCTGGATTGTTTTCTTCCAAAAAAACCAGGGACAGCTGGTTGAGGAAACTCCATCAGCCCCTGCAATTCAAGAGACTACAACCACTCCTCCCCCAAAAACTCAAATTCTTGAAGAAAAAAAAGAGCTGATTCTCGATCTCACATTTGTGATGGAGACCTGGATTCAAATCTATGCTGATGGAGAGCTGGTTATCGACGGTCTTAAACTCGAAGGAGAAAAAGTTAGGGTTATCGCCAAAGAAGAATTGCTTATCCACACCGGAAATGCGGGAGGTATGTCCTTCACTCTCAACAACAAAACAGGTAAACCGTTCGGAGTATCTGGAGCGGTAGTCAAAGATATCAGGATCACTTTCGAAAATATGGAAACATTCATCAAGCAAGAAGAAGAGAATGTTTCCATCTAAGCCAAACAAAAAAAATGGAAGTTTCTAGAAGAAAAGGTTCTCGATTTATTGGTGCCATCATCATCCTTCTGATCATCCTTTTCTTTGTTATCGAGTTCTTCATTCGCCGAACCCAAGAATTCTCAGTTGCGCGAATACTTCTTCTGTCTCTGCATATCATATTCATCCTGCTTTTCCTCATCCTCTCATTTGTTCTGGGAAGAAACCTGATCAAGCTATTCCTCGAAAGAAAAAGGAAAGTGGCCGGCGCTCACTTTAAAACCCGCCTTTTCATCTTTTTTATCTCGCTCTCTCTCATCCCTACGATGCTGTTGTTCTTTTTCGCAAGCGACATCATCAACCGCAACATTGAGGGGTGGTTCCAGACGCCTATTGATCAAATTATGGATGACACACAGAGTCTTGCCGATGGATTCTACCTAGACAGCAAAGACATCACCCTCCACTATGCCCAACAACTGGTGAGCGCCATACAGGAACAAAATCTCATCGACCTGGAGAGACGCCTTCCTTTGATGACCTTTGTCCGGAATAAACTGACGGAATACAAATTGGACGAGATCGGGATCTATAAAGATGACGAAGAGCTTTTCTCTTACCTGAATCCCGATCTTCCTTTTCAGTATTACCAGGATCTCAAAACCAACATGATTAAAAGAGCTCATCTTGGAGAAAATTTAGAAGAAATTTTGTCCATGGGCACAGGAGAGTTGATCCGGCGTGGGATCTCTTTCAATATCCCTGATATTGGCAACATCCTGGTTGTGACAGGAAAATTTATCCCCCAGAATTATGCCCAACGGATCAATAATATCTTTTCCTATGTCGAGCGGTACCGCCAGCTGGAAATCCAAAGGAATCCTGTAAAGACCTCCTATTTTCTGCTGCTTGCACTTGTCACTCTCCTTATCATATTTGCAGCCAGCTGGATCGGAATGTACTTGGCCAAGGGAATCACGGTCCCTATTGAAAAATTAGCTCAGGCGACAAAGGAAGTCTCAAAAGGCAATCTGGATGTCCATGTGGAGGATCCGGCTTCAGATGAACTGGGAATCCTTATCCATTCATTTAATCAGATGATTGCCAATCTCAAAGGGAGTCAAAAAAACATAGCGCAAAAAACATCAGAGCTGGCCGAAGGGAAAAAATACATCGAGACAATCCTGGACAATATCACGACCGGCGTGATCACGCTGGATGCCAAGGGGATAATCACAACCATTAATCCCTCAGCCCAGGAAATGCTTTTGCTCACAGATCATGACCTCGTGGGAAAAAAAGTCACAGATATCCTTAAGGACACAAAATACAAAGACATCATAAAGTCTATTCAGCGCGGTGTGGACAATGACTTCGAGGTGAGAGACAGGGAAATCAACATCCAGACCGACGGCCAAAATGTCATGCTGGCCCTGACAGTGTCGCCTCTAAGACAAGCAAACGATGAACTGTCAGGGATGATCGTGGTCCTGGACAACTTGACTCAGCTCATAAAAGTTCAAAAGATTGCCGCATGGAAAGAGGTTGCACAGCGAGTGGCCCATGAAATAAAAAATCCCCTCACTCCCATTCAGCTTTCCGCGGAAAGGATCATCAAGAACCTGAAAAAGGACGGAAAGAATAATAACGAAATTATCCAAGAAGGAGCCATCACAATCGTCCAGGAAGCCAGAACCATCAAAGCTCTCGTCGATGAATTCTCCAACTTTGCCCGATTACCAACGATTCGATTGGACTCCGCCGATATCCATGAGATCATTGAACAGGCCATCTCTCCATACCTGGGAATTTTTAATACCATCAAATTTGAAACCAGATTTTCTTCTGAAGTTCCACCAACCATACAGGTGGATGCCGACCAGATGAAGCGGGTGTTTATGAATATTTTCGATAATGCGATCGATGCTATGGAGCAGAAGGGCACCATCGACATCAGAACCTTTTACGACAAAAACAAAAAAAAGATGAAGATAGAAATATCCGATCTGGGTCCCGGCATAGCGGTAGAGGACAGTGATAAGATTTTTCTTCCGGACTACTCTACAAAAAAGAAGGGCACAGGCCTTGGCCTGGCCATCGTAAACCAGGTTATTATCGAGCACAACGGATCCATCGATTTCAGTAACCAAGAGCCCCATGGAGCCAAATTCATCATAGAGATTCCAACATGATAAAAGATAAAATACTCGTCATCGACGATGAAACAGGCATCCGATCGTCCCTCAAAGGGATTCTTGAGGATGAAAACTTTACGGTCAAAACAACTGATTCGGGTGAAAAAGGTCTCGATATACTTAGGGGAGAAAATTTCGACCTTGTCTTGCTCGACATATGGCTCCCAAAGCTGAAGGGGATCGAAGTTCTGGAGAAAATAAAAAAAATCGAAGAGAATATTCAGGTGATCATGATCACAGGGCACGGATCTGTTGAGGCAGCCGTCAAGGCCACCAAACTGGGAGCCTTTGACTTCCTTGAAAAACCTCTCTCTTTGGAAAAAGTCATCGTCACAGTGAAAAATGCTCTCAAACATCGGCAGCTGGAAGAAGAAAACATCCAGTTAAAAGAAAGGATGCGGGCAAAGTATCACCTCGTTGGAGAGAGTTCAGCCATACAAAAATTAAGAAAGGAGATCAAGGTTTCCGCGCCATCAAATGGACGGATACTGATCTACGGTGAAAACGGCACAGGGAAAGAACTCATGGCCCGTCTTATCCATCAACAGAGTCTGAGGAAACACAAACGTTTCATCCGTATAAATTCCGCCGCTATTCCTGAGGATCTTCTGGAGAACGATCTGTTTGGATATGTCAAAGGAACCTTTTCCAACGGTGAAATTGAAAAAAAAGGCAAATTGCTTCTCGCTGATGGAGGCACACTTTTTCTTGATGAAATTGGAGATTTGAGCCTAAAAATCCAGGACAAACTTCTCAAGTCAATCCAAGACAATAAATTTGATCCGCTAGGATCCACGACTTCCATCTCCACAGATGTGAGAGTGATATCGGCCACGAAAAAAGATCTGAAAGCCCTTATCGCCAGTGGGAAATTCCGCGAAGACCTGTTCTTCAAACTCAATGTCATCCCTCTTACAATCCCTCCCCTGCGGGAAAGACGGGAAGATATTCCTCTCCTGATCAACCACTTCTTAGAGTATTTTTCCATCGAGTACGCCAAGAAACCAAAAACGATGACACCAAAGGCCATGGAAACTTTTACAAATTATTCCTGGCCCGGCAACGTCAGTGAACTGATCAACGTTATCGAACGATTTGTCATCATGATCCAGGACGACCAGATCAAAACCTCTCACCTTCCTTTGCTCGTCGAGCTCAGGGAATCCCAGCTCGCCAATGGAACTGAAGAACAACAATCACTCAAAGATGCTGAAGAGAAGTTTGAAAGAAATTACATAAAAAAAACCCTCGTCCGGCACAACTGGGACGTTGATCAAAC
>CAZEWV010000275.1:0-4210 GCA_964516025.1 uncultured Eubacteriales bacterium | reverse complement strand
TACGTACGGTGGTGTGGGGGGACGGAGGCTAGCCGCCTCCTCCTACCCGATCATGGGCAGATACCTTGCATCTGTTGCGACCTCGGCTCGTGAATAATCCAGGTTTTTTCGGTTAAAATTATGCAAGTCATTTTTCTCAAATGTGTGTGCGTCAATTTTTTTGGAAAATATTCTGAAAATGAGCCTTTTTAGGCTTGCAATTTTGTTTAAGACATGTAAGATTTAAGAAACACAAATAAAGTTATTTAGAAAGGAGGAGCAATGAGCAGAAAAATTCTTTCTCTGATAGGGTTTTTTCTAGTTATGGTTTTTATGCAAAGCTGTTCTTCGGATCCCGAAAAAAGTCTTCTTGATACGTATTTCCATGCCGATTCTCTCGGTGATGTGGCCACCTTATCGGCTATGGCCATCTCGCCTCTATCCATCAAGGCGGATTCGCATGAGATTATATCGGTCACAGAGGAAGTTATCGAACCTGCGACACTCCCTGATTTAAATAAAAAATATCTCGACCTCAAGAAACAGGTTGACGATTCCACCCAAATCACTATCGAGGTTATGGGTGAACTGGATGATGCCAAGTTTGAAGAAGAAACTTCCCGGACAACAGCTGCAAAAAGAGCGGCTCGTACCAAAGTGAACGCGGCTCAAGCCAAGTATGACGAACAGTATGAGAAGACCATAAATATCCGGACAGAAAGAAATGATGCTGATACCGCGGCTGCAAAAGAAGAGGAAATCACACTGTTTTCTTTGGGTGCCCTGGATCTGATAACCGTCAGAGATCTGACAGGAGAGGTGGCCTTTAAAGAAGTTACCGTCCGGACTGTTGGGGATGAAGGGACTAAAGACTATAAGTTTTTTCTCAGAAAATACACGCTTAAAGATGAAGCAACAAACACGTCTTGGAGAGGAAGATATAAAATTATCTTAATTAAATCCTTAGACTGATCCTTGATCTGATATTGACTCTTTTCGTCTTTTCCTTTATAAGTATATCTTTATTTTGTGCGGGCCGTTAGCTCAGAGGGAGAGCACCGGCCTTTTAAGCCGGGTGTCGCTGGTTCGAGTCCAGCACGGCTCACCACCCACCTGCGCCCCTGTCGTCTAGCCTGGCCTAGGACACCGCCCTTTCAAGGCGGCAGCACGGGTTCAAATCCCGTCGGGGGCGCTTTTTTTTATCCCCGTGATTACCAGAAGATTATATAGAGGGCGATTGTTGCAAAAATGATAGCCAGTCCCAGCCAGACGACGGATGGAGCGGGTTTGAGATCGATCTTGACTCTTGTGGGAAGGACTTTTGGCTTTTTCAAAGGTTTTAAGAAAGTGATAATCATCATGGCCAGAATCAGGCAAACAAAAGTGATGGCCATCTTGTTGAGGAATACGATGCTTTCGAAGCGCTTAAGATGGAGAATTCCGTAAACCGGAACGTTGAGGACCAGCGCTGTAATGGCTGCCGAGGAGGGGGCCCGTTTGACAAACAGCCCAAAGATAAAGGCCGCCAGAATCCCCGGGGAAATATATCCTTGAAAATCCTGGATGTAGTGGAATATTCCTTGAAATTTAGGATTGACTAGCTGTGGAGCTATCAAACATCCGATAAAGACAAAGACAACGGTCATAACCCGGCCAAAAAAAATCAGTGTTTTAGGCGAGGCGTCTTGCCTGAAATGCCGTTTATAAAGATCCATAGTGAATATGGTGGAGGCAGAGTTGAGCATGGAGTCGAGCGAACTCATAACCGCACCGAATATGGCGGCAAACATAAATCCTTTTAAACCTGCCGGGATGAGGTTTTTAATGAGCAGAGGATAGGCCTGATCGGCTGTAGCCATCTGGCCTTTATAAAGCTGAAAGGCCATGATTCCAGGAAATACCACGATAAAGGGGATGAGAAGTTTCAGGCCGGCCGCAAAGAGAATGCCCATCTGTCCCTGTTTTAAACTCTTGGCCCCCAAGGTGCGCTGAGTGATGTACTGGTTGAGGCCCCAGTAATAGAAGTTGGGGATCCAGATACCGATGATAAGGGCTGTCCAAGGGATTTCGACATGGTTGGCAGGAAGGATCATGTGAAGCCTGTCTGCATTGGTCTGGAAAAAACTACTGACTCCTCCCACGGCAATAAAACCCAGGACCATTGTGATGGCGCCCCCGATAATGAGTGCTGAACCTTGAATCAAGTCAGCCCAGACCACGGCCCGCAATCCGCCATACGCGGTGTAAAAGGCCGCGATGATGCCAATAATCCAAACAGCCAGCGTGAGGTCGATACCGAAAATGGTTTGAAGCGTCAGCCCCCCGCTGTAGAGCACGGCTGCGATGGTGACAGCGACGTAGATAACCACGGTGTAGAAGGCCATTATGGCTCGAGGGACCGGGCTGAATCGGTGTTCGAGGTACTCCGGGATGGTGAAAATTCCGCTTTTAAGAAATTTGGGCAAAAAGAATATGGCGACGATAACAAGTGTGATGGCGGCGAACCATTCGTAGCTGGCGATCGCCATCCCCACAGGACCGGCACTCTGCCCGGACATGCCTACAAACTGTTCGGTGGATATGTTTGAAGCGATAAGGGAGAAACCGATCAGGTACCACATGAGGTTCCGGGACGCCAAGAAGTAATCCTCACTGGTCTCCTTTTTTTGACGGCTTTTGTAGAGGCTGATCCCGACGACACCGCCGATAAATGCCAGAAATATCCCGATGTCAATCCAGCTTAGTGCCATTGGTGTTTCCTTTTGAAGATTTATCCCCCTCTATCTCCTTTTTGCGTTTTTTATAGAAATAGTAGAGCAGAACGGCCGGAGCCTGGTACATGACGAGGATGACCGGGGCGATAATGAGCCAGTACATGTTAAAATCAGGGATAAAAAGGAGGAAAAAGGCTACAAATCCTCCTATGGAAAATAGGATACTTCCTGTGATCCAGAGCGGAGCATAAAGCTTTTTTTTCACTGTGTTTGTATATATCATAAAAATCCTCTTTATAGAATAAGGATCATAAGGATTCAAGGGGTCAGGGATTCGAGTAAACGAGAAATTTCCTTAAAATGGAATCTTTCTTGACTCAAGACGGGAAATTTGTAAAAATTCAGCGAAAATGCCAAATAGTAATAGGAATAATTTGAAGAAGGAGAATCTTCTTTCTTCCTGGAAAGAGATCGCTGCCTATCTCGATTGTGATATTAGAACATGTCACAGATGGGAAAAGGAATATGGACTGCCCATCCACAGGCTGAGTGAATCATCCAAAGCAAGAGTTTTTACGACAAAAGAAGAACTGGATGAGTGGCTTCGGACAAAAGAAAATGACAAGGAAGGTTATGATCGAGAAAGATTCCGTTTTGGCCCTAAAATGCGGTCCGGAACATTATCTATTTTAGTATCTTTAATCGTTATAGTTGCTGTTTGTTTTGTATTGTTAAAGCCGTTCCAATCGAACAGGCCGGCAGATTTTAAGATAGAAGGTTCGGTTCTTGTTGTGCTCAATGAAAAAGGAAAAGAATTATGGCGCTTTGATACAGAGTTGGAAAAACTTGTAGATGAAAAAACATACAGGTTGTACTTCCAGTTTAAACATGACCGTGGTGACAGGGCGAGATATTTGCCTCATTTGATTATCAAAGATATCGATTCCGACAACTCTCCCGAAGTGCTGTTCAGCACCCAGACACAAGGTGAATTTGGGGAAGGGGAACTCTATTGCTTTGATCACAAAGGGCAGCCATTGTGGACGTTTAAGGCCGGGCGTGAGATCAAGTTTGGTTCCAAGGTCTATTCTCCGGATTTCCGCATCAAGGGATTTGATGTTGTTGACCTGGATAACGACGGTTTACTAGAGATTGTCGTTGTCTCCCGGCACCATGACTATTTTCCCAACCAGGTCGTCGTATTAGATCATCGGAAGAATCTCAAGGGAGAGTACTGGAATTCAGGATACATTCTCGATTATGCATTTGTGGATTTTGATGAGGATGGGACAAAAGAACTTGTCTTTTCGGGAACGAACAATGAATACCAGACAGGCTGTCTCGTTGTATTTGACAGCTCTGATATGAAAGGGGCCTCTCCACAGTTTAAGAGTACATTCAAGTGTGAGCAGCTCAAGAAGGGCTCAGAAAAATATTACATTCTCCTTCCAAGAATTGAGTGGGCACTCGGAGAAAGTATCCTTGAATCGGTGTCTAGGTTTGATGTGCTTCAAAAC
>CAZEWV010000274.1:1276-4211 GCA_964516025.1 uncultured Eubacteriales bacterium | reverse complement strand
ATCAAGAATATAGCACAACGCTCCCAGGGCAATCATGTTTTTAAATATATCGTTCTTAAAGTGCTTTTTGGCAAGAATCTTGAGCGGTAACTTATGGAATGTTTTTCCTTTTTTTTGTGCAGGTTTAAGACGGCTCAATTCTGCCCCATCACAGAAAACAACTCCACCTGGGGCCACAAATTTTGTGTATTTGATGATTGATGCGCAGTCGAAAGAGATGAGAACATCGATCTCATTCCCAAGACCAAAAATCTTCTTCTGGCTGGCGCGAATGGTATAATGCGTTGGTTCTCCTCTAATGTTTGAAGGAAAGTACCTGTACGTGGCCACCTCCCATCCTTCTTTTTTTAAGATTTTTGCCAACACATTTCCCGTGAATAGAATACCATCACCGGCTTGACCGGCAATCGTCACGGAAATATCTTTTATCATTATCTTGTATTCCTATTCCTCAATCTCACACACACGGATCTTTTCTTAACCCTCTTTACATATGCAATATCCGTACCATAACATACACTCGGGACAAAAAAAAATATGTTCACTATGCTATCCCTGGAATTCAACACAAACTCATTAACCATATTAACACTATTCGATTAATGTGTCACCGATATATCGGTGATATTCAGATTTTTTTTACTCCATTTACTGGTATTGTTTCCTGTCTACGGCCAGTTTTTTCATTCTGCTCTGGAGAGTTGAAGGTTTCATCCCCAGGATATTTGCTGCGCCTTTATCTCCGTATATTGTTCCCTGAGTATGGCGAAGAACCTCAATGATGTAGTGTTTTTCAAATTCATCCATGGAGAGAAGTTTCGGTATTTTTTCCCCTTCAGGCGTCTGATTAAAATATGCTCTGGATATTTCAAGAACACCTTTTTTTGAGATGACCAGCCCGTGTTCGATAATGTTCTGTAATTCCCGGACATTTCCCGGCCAGGAATAGTCCAAAAAGATCTGCATACTTTCTTCCGTGACCAGGTCAATTTTTTTTCCTAGTTTTCTCCCGTAGTGCTCAAGAAAATACGACGTCAATAGAGGGAGGTCTTCACGCCTTTCTCGGAGAGGAGGGACATCGACAGGAAAGACATTAAGACGGAAAAAAAGATCCTGTCTGAACTTTTTCTCCTGAACCAGCAAACTCAAGTCTCTGTTCGTCGCCGCCAGCAGCCGGACATCGATCTTGATGGTCTTTGAACTCCCCACTCGTTCAAATTCACCATCCTGCAGCACCCTCAAGAGCATGGCCTGTGTTTCCAGGGGCAAATCTCCTATTTCATCTAAAAAAATTGTGGCTTTGTCTGCATATTCGAACCTTCCAATTCTCTTTTGGATGGCCCCTGTAAAGGCCCCCTTTTCATGCCCGAAAAGCTCTGAAGCGATCAAACCCTCGGATAAAGCGGCACAGTTAACTTTCACCAATATCCTGTCTTTACGCGAACTGAGTTCATGGATATAACGAGCGACCAGTTCCTTCCCTGTCCCTGTTTCGCCTTTTATCAGCACGGTCGTATCTGCAGAAGCCACCTGCTGGATGGCTTTTTTGACTCCCTGGATGGCCCGGCTTGTACCGATCATTTCTTCGAATGGGTATTCAGATTTAAGCTCATCTTTGAGAATCTGGGTTTCCTGGTAATACCTATTCTTCAAGGATTCTGTTTTAGCCTTGTTCAGTCTCTCTTCTTCAAGCCTTACGCTGTCCGTCACATCATGGAATGTTCCTCTATAGCCAACCGTGTTTTTTTTCTTTCCAGTGATGGATTTTAAGGACATTTCCAAATGAATGTTTTGATGGCCAATATGAAATTGAAGCACCCGGTTAACTACAGAACCTTCAGCATCAACATCCTCAATGAAGCTATCCCAAGTTTCCTTTTCCAGATTCAGTTCATTCATTCTGACGGCATTATCCAGCAGTTTTTTTGGGTTTGAATATCCAAACAAACTGGCTCCTTTCTGATTGATCTGGAGGATAGTCCCTTTCGTGTCAAGCTCAATAATTCCAATCGATGCCGAATCAAAAAGATCCAAAACTTTTTTCTGAGATTCTTTCAAAGAGGAATACAGTTGTGAGTTGTGGATGGCAATGCCAATTTGAGCGCTTAACTTCTCAAACAGCCTGACTTTTTCCAGTGGAAACAGGTCCTTCCGCTCATCAGAAATGTAGAGTTCAGCGATGGTTTTGCCCTGGATCTTTATGGGAATAATAGCCACGGATTCATACCCGCAGTCCTGGCAGACGTTCCTGAGAGTGAGGTCATCCAGCCGGTGTTGATGCTTTTGAATATCTGTATTGAGACGACCCATGGAATTCGTATAAAAAGAGCCATATTCAGTAAAAAAGGGAAGGTTTTTGTCAACATCCCCCTTGGCGACGTATCCACACAGGCAATCTTTCAGCGTCACCCAATGTTCGGATTCCATAAATTTTTTTTCCAATCCGAACTGGGAATAAATAGGGATATTGCCGGAAGAATCGATTATTCTGATAGCAAGGTGCCGGCATTCTGTGATATTCGGGAGAATAGCCAGAATTTCATCTAGAGTGGTTTTCAAATCCGAAAGATGTGATATTTTTTCTGAAATGGAGCAGAGAACATCAAAATTCTCGAATGTTTCAAAAGGAGATTCCTCTCGGCTTTTTAATCCGCTTTTTCTTGCCATGTCTCCATCGGCTCCCCACGGCCTTTATGTGTGTTTTCCCCCATTTTTTATTCTATCCAGATCAATAAAAGGCCGCATCAAGTCCTCGCGTAAAACCGTATCTTCTCTCTGCACACCCGTCGAAACGATGGACACGTTCGCATCAACAAGATCTTCTATAAGATGGATATAATCTTTGAATTCTTGTGGGAATGAATCAAAATCTTTTTGGTTGTTAAGTGTCTCTGTCCAACCACGCACTTTTTTATATACCGGTTCAACTTCCGAT
>CAZEWV010000274.1:0-1176 GCA_964516025.1 uncultured Eubacteriales bacterium | reverse complement strand
GTTAAGTGTCTCTGTCCAACCACGCACTTTTTTATATACCGGTTCAACTTCCGATAGAACCCAACTCTCGCATGGATATCCCTGCAGCAGTTGGTTCTTATACTTATACCCAACGCACACAGACAACTCTTCAAGACCATCCAGAACATCCGGTTTAGTCAAAGCAATATGTTTAATGCCATTCAGCCGGCAGGCATAGGCCACGGCAAAAGCATCAAACCACCCACACCTTCTGGGACGTCCGGTTGTGGCTCCAAATTCATTGCCCTTTTCCCGGAGAAAGGCTCCAATTCCTCCATGTATTTCGGTTGGGAAGGGGCCGCTCCCAACTCGAGTTGTGTAGGCTTTTGTTATGCCCAACACCACATCTATCTTGTCCGGGCTCACTCCCAAACCGGTACACACTCCTCCCACCGTAGAATTGGAGGACGTGACATAGGGATATGTCCCAAAATCGACATCAAGTAGAGCCCCCTGGGCCCCTTCAAACAGAACGAACTTTCCTTCTGCAATGTGTTCATTGAGGATAAGGGACACATCCTTGATATATTTTTGAATCTGATTTGCATAATTTGAATACTCCTCAAACATCTTTCTCGGATCGAGCGAGGGCTCACCGTAAAAATCAAGAAAGATATTGTAATCCTCTACATTTGACCTGATCTTGTCTTCCAAAACACTCAGATTCAATAAATCTCCGACACGTATGCCTCTTCGTGCCACCCTGTCCGTATACGCAGGCCCGATCCCCCGGCATGTTGTGCCTATTTTATTATCCCCTCTGCGTTTTTCATCGAGGGCTTCGACGAGGCCGTGATAGGGAAGAATGAGATGGGCATTCTTGCTGATAGCAAGACTGTCGTTTATCTCGACCCCAAAATCCCTTAAATAAGAGAGCTCCTTTAAAAAAGCTTTTGGATCGATAACGACTCCATTCCCGATAAGACAGAGTTTGTCACGATGGAGAATTCCGGAAGGGATGAGATGGAGAATGATTTTCTTTCCGCCAGAATAGACTGTGTGACCGGCATTGTGTCCGCCCTGGTACCGCGCCACTATGTCGAAAGGAGGAGTAAGGAGATCAATAATTTTCCCTTTTCCTTCATCCCCCCACTGCGTACCAAGAACAACCAAATTGACCATGTCTTTCCTCAAAATTCAGGATAGATGTTTCAA
>CAZEWV010000273.1:0-4212 GCA_964516025.1 uncultured Eubacteriales bacterium | reverse complement strand
GCAGCCACAAGCTGTTCGGCTTCTTCAACCGTATCCGTCATGGGTTTTTCGACCAGTACGGATTTCCCTTCATCCAGCAGCTTTAAAGAGATAGCGAAATGTTCAGAAGTCGGAGTTGAGACAATCCCCGCATCGATTTCGTCCAGCATATCCTCAAAATTCTCAAAGTATTTCACATTATGGCGGTTCCCGATCTGCATAGCCCGCTTGAAATCGATATCAGCAACACTCTTCAATTCTGCCTCTTCCAAATAAGAAAGGATTCGGGCATGCTGTGTTCCTAAGTACCCCACTCCTATAATACCGACTCGAATCTTATCCATTATCCATTCTCCATTCTTGTTTCACGACTCTTCTTTTCGCACGACGATAACAACTCCATTGGCATTTGCGAGGGATACGGCCTCTTCCTTTTGAAAAAAAGCGACATTGTGTGCTTCCACACACAGTGCCGTACACTCAGCTTCAATGAGTTCCCGGACTGTAGAGACCCCAACAACCGGCAGGTCGATACGTGGATCCTGCTGTGACCGACTGAGTTTGATCACCACAGATCCCGGACCGGCAAGCTCTCCTCCTCGCTTAATGGCTGCATCCGTTCCTTCCATGCCTTCAATAGCGACCACGGCGTTATCTTTTATAACAAGAGTCTGTCCGATATCCAGGTCAGCTATAGCTCTGGCTTTCTTCCAGCCAAAATCGATATCTCTCTCGATTTGAGGTGACGGTCTCACATCAGACAAAATCCCTTCGTCGGCAAATAAGGAAGACAGGAATTGAGTGGGATCTAAAACCGTGATTCCTCTCTTTGTAAGATAATCTATTGCCAGGCAAATCAAAGAGGTAGGACTCTTGTCCTTACTTTGTGAGAGGATATCGAAAAGAACGGCATCAAAACCTTGTTCTTTATAGATTCTCCGATGGTCGAACTTTCCCGCAAAGAGCACTTCGTCGATATTCTCCTGCTTAAAATAACTGATAATATCCTCAATCTGATTGACCTTGAACCATTGGAGTTCCTCAATTGAATCAGCAAGAGAGGGATCGGCATCGCCTGTAATGCCTGCAACCAGACTGGAGTATCTCAGTTTTCCAACTTCCTTGAAAATGAAAAGAGGAATATCGCCGGAACCAGCGATTATTCCAATTTTTTTTCCCATTGTTCTTCAGTCTTCCTAACGATTCCTCTCGTTGACGATTGGATAAATTGAATAATCACATCCCGGTCTTCCCCTTGAGGGAACTCGTTTTTTATTCTATCCAAAGCCTGATTCGTATTCAAAGCGGAGTTAAATATCAGCTTAAACATTTCCTTGAGTGCACGGATCCTCTCGCGGGAATATCCCTTTCGGCGAAGACCTAAAGCATTCAGGCCGTAAAACAGGGTCGGCCGTGAACCCGCCACTCTGCAAAACGGAAGTACATCTTGTGTGATCATCGATCCTCCTCCAATAAACGCATGAATCCCTACGTGGCAGAATTGATGAACCGCGGAAAGCGCCCCGACTTGGGCATGGTCATCTACTAATACATGTCCACCCAGGGTTGCGCCGTTAATGAGAATCGTCTCATTCCCTATCCAACAATCATGTGCAACATGTGAGTAGGCCATAAAGTAATTGTCACACCCAAGCTCAGTCTTTTTTTTGCCGTTAACTGTCCCGCGATGGATCGTGACATATTCACGAAAGATATTCCTGTCTCCGATACAAACAGATGTCTCTTCTCCTTTGTAACTTAAATCCTGGGGATATGTCCCGATTGCACAGAAAGGATAAAACTGGTTGTCTTCTCCAATTTGAGTTTGTCCTTCGATGTAGGTATGAGCACCAATCCGGGTGTTTTTTCCGACAGAGACTTTTTCCCCTATAAAAGAAAATGGACCGATCTGGACGCCGCTTTCAATTCGAGCCTGAGGATGGACGATGGCAGAGGGATGTAAAAGAATCCCATTCTTACTCATTCAATCTCTCGATATCTGTCAGGGAAGCAACTATTTCGCATTCAGCGACAAGTTCTCCATCCACCAGTGCTTTACCTTTGTATTGACAGAATCGATTCTTAAGCCTGAGCATTTCTATTTCAAACCGCAGTTGATCCCCCGGAACGACAGGTCTCCTGAATTTTGCCTTATCGACCTTGCTCAAAAAAAATATTTTTTTTTCCGGATCTGGGATAGAACTGCAGATCAGAATACCTCCGGCCTGGGCAAGAGCTTCAAGGATGAGAACGCCGGGCATGACTCTTAATTCAGGAAAATGGCCTTGAAAAAACTCCTCGTTATACGTAACATTCTTAATAGCCACCAACGATTTCCCCCTTTCCATTTCCAGCACCCTATCCACAAGGAGAAAGGGATACCTGTGAGGCAGGGTCTTAAGGATTTTTTCTATATCGAGGAATCCGGAATTATTTAGAGGCTTTTGAGGCATCGTATTTTAGAATGACCTCCGCTGTTAGATTGGTAACTGGATTGAAATAAATGACGCCACTTCGTCCAAGATCGAATATGAGATCAAGATTCTTTTCCTTCCCAACGGCTTCTATAATTGGAAGAAGCTCGGATTGGATCCTACCGAAGAGTGTATTGGTCATATCGGTTATTTCTCTGACCTGGTCTTCAGCAAACCGCGTCCTCTCCGTTCTCTTCCTTTCTAAATCGGCCTGCATACTCCTCATGGTTTCCTGAGTCAAAGTCAATCGCTGTGTATTGAGCCTTGTCTCCAACAATCGAATATCCTCATCCAGCTTTGCGATATCAGCTTGAGCCTTGGAATCTTTGCTCTGGAGCTGAGCCACTACTTTTTTTCCCTCAGTAGATTTCTCCAGAACTTCATTGGAATCAACGACGCCAATCCTAAGCGTTTGTTGTGCAAACCCGGCAGAAACCAACACGGCAACAAAAAGTGTGAGAACGATTCCTTTTTTTGCGCTTCTTATCATCTGTTTTCCTCCTCTTTATGAGTTATCTAAATTTCACTATACCAATTAAAATGTGGTTCCGATAGCGAACCGAAAATTAAAGTTAGTATCACCGTCATAGATGATTCGATTATTATAAGCGAAAATGAGTCTGAATGGAACTCGTAATGCAGGAATAAAGATTCTAAGCTCCACGCCTGTTGAAAAGTACATATTCTTTATATCGATTTTCTCTTCCAGAGCATATGCATTCCCTACATCAAAGAACAGAATAGAGAAGATTGGACCGCCGACAGGAATGATATACTCTGTGTTAAGAACGATCGATTTTGATCCACCGATGTTTGATCCCTGCTCACTGCGCGGCCCAATAGAATAGATAGTGTACCCCCGGATAGATCGTTCACCGCCGAGGTAGAATCTCTCCCAAAACGGAACCTCTTCATCTCTGGTGGGTTTGACAAAAGAATATTCAAAATGAAAACCTAACCGGGTATTTTTGATTATAGGTTGATAATATGACAATTCAAACCGTGGCTTGATCATATGAATTTCGCCTCCAAGAAAACCGCCGGCAAATTTGGCGGACGCCAAAAACATTGTTCCCCGGGAAGGAGTGAGCGGGCTGTCGATGGTATTGCGGTAGAGGGTAGGCGTGATACTGCTGATTTTGTAGTTTCCCATCCCAAACATCATACCCCAGACAGGATCGATAGGCGAAGGCTCTGTGTCTCCGTCCTCATCCTCGACTCCAGGTATTGTGATCTCAACATCTTCAAAACCGTAAGAAAGGTTTCCTCTTAGGAATCCCTTTATCCTGGCACCAAAATTGAAATCAATCCCCTTCCCTTTCCTGTCATAGAGATAGGGATAAATGATATCTCTGCTGAAAATGTTAAATCCGAGTGTGATGGGAAGATCAAAAAGATAGGGCTCTGAAAAACCAAACGAATAGTTTTTGATTCTCTTCCCATGCTGAAACGTAAGATCCAGTTTTTCTCCGGCCCCCAAAAAATTTACAGTCGAATAGCTTAAAGCTACAAACGTGCCCTCATACCCACTGTATCCCGCCGAAAATTGGATATTATTTCTCTGCAACTCCGTCAACCTCAATTTCACATCGAGTTGGGTAGGATCCTGAGGATCCGGCACAACATCAGGCTCGCCTTCTATTTCAACAAGCCCGAGTTGTTTCATGCGGAGCAGGCTGTTTTTGAAAGCAGTAAAGCGGAAACGGTCTCCTTCCCTGATAAGCATTTCACGCCGAATGACTTTGTCTTTGGTGTAAGT
>CAZEWV010000272.1:0-4223 GCA_964516025.1 uncultured Eubacteriales bacterium | reverse complement strand
GCTGCTTTTTAATGACCACTTTTAATCCATCTTCGGTCTTCTCTATCCTGTAGGTTGGGAGATCCCCGACTGCATCAAACACAATTCTGACGATGTTATCTTTAAACATCCCAGTACGTATGGAAGTGATACCAAAATCATTAATGGTTCTCGATCGGCCGGCATCAATCCCAGAAGTATTATGGATATCAATGACGATCCTATTTGGAGGGATATCTGTTATTTCAAAGACATGATGTTGTTTGTTGGGTTGAAACACTATCCTGACATTAAGTGTGCTTGTCCCTTTTTGTATCCAAATTCCCGGCAGAATCTGCTGCTGGACAGTGTTATCAAGAACAAACAGCTCTTCCAATCCCTCGATTTGAGAAATTTCTTCTTGGTCTTTCTCTTCATCTTTTTCTTTCAGCTGTTCCGGCTGTAGTTTTTTTCTCTGTTCGACCAGTTGAGCGATTCTTTCATCGACTGTTTCCGGCATTTTTTTCTTCTCAGGCTCTTTCTTCTCTGGAGTTAGAGATGATTTTTCACTAGAGAGGGGGTCCTTTTCCAATACGGGGAAATCCGCCGCCGCACCAAAGACATTAAAATCCTGGATCAAACTTTCCAGCACCGCTCGGTCAGAATCACTAATACTCAGCTCCAATCCCTTCATCTCTTCTTCACTCACTAATCGAGCTACTTCTATGAGAAATTCTCCAGCACTGTCACGATTATCGAGGCGATAATGACTCAAGCTTATCAGGATGTAAGCTTTTGCGACTGAATATTTTCTTTGAAACAGTCCAAAAGCAGCAATTTCTAATTCTTTTATAGCTTTGTTGTAGTCTCCTGAAAAAAAGGCCTCTTCACCACTGAATAAAAGTTTTTCGTAAAAGGAAAGGGGGGACTGTTCATTTTGTCCGGAATCATTCTTCACAAATCCGGCCAGCAGAAAACAACTCATCAAAACAATACAAAGAAAAATGAATTTTCTCCGGAATTTGTTGCCTGCCATTTTCTTTTAGAATACCTGTTTACAGGCAAAAGGGTCAAGTTTTTCGTTGAGGTGGAAAGCACCCCCATTGAAGTCAAATGTTTTATTCAATCCATATTTTTATAATTATGCCCTCTTCATCATCCCGTATCTCAAAAACTCTTCCCTTGAGTTTCGTCAAATCGGCCATGATATGATCGATGTCAATGCCCTGTTTTTTCATGGAATTCCTGCTCTGCTTGGGAATGATGGAAAAAATCAAATCCGCCAGAGACCATGGGATACTGATAAAAAATTCCGGCTCTTTTTTCCCGATTTCATGGACACTGAATTTGAGAACCCGCACATTAAATTCGTGGGATTCCTCTTCTTTTAAATCTCTGACAATATCCGGATCGATCCGAAGTAGGGCAATTTTAGCTCGATCTCTGAGCCTTTCATCCTTTTCTTCTTGGAGTATGCGCTGAAGGATGGGAACCGCTCTGACCGCAATGTCTTTATCTTCGATATAACTCATCTCAAATGCAGCATAATACCTAATGACTTTGATTTCAGAGAGGAGCCGGTCTTCGACCTCTCTCAAATAAAAAAGCCTTCCTTTTTCAAAGAGCAGAAGAGCTATATCAATGATGGATGTTTCGGCCTCTTCCGTAAGGCTCCTGTTTCGCCCGTTAATCCGGAGATATTCTTTATATGTCTTTAAGGCCTCGACCTCATTGCCTCCAAGTTCTTTCAAACATGTGGCTTTATAGAAAATGGCTCCGGCAAGGAGTGAGCTGTTCGAATAGTCTTCCAGAAGTTCTTCAAGTTTCTCCAGGGCCTCCTTCCATTCCTCATCAAAAATGAGAATTTTTGCCTCACGAAATAGCCTTTCATCCTTCTGTGTCCAAAGGGAAGCTTGCAGCAGAACGACACACAGAAAAATAATGACTGAGCCAATTGTTATTTTTTTCACTTTAAACCTCGCTGTTCTTTAATTCTTTCTTTACGAGTTTGATCTTGAGCATTAACTGTCGTTCTTGAATTAGATCCTGAATTCTCTTAATGTCTTCGGGCTGAAGATTTTCGCTGATTTGAGTGAGTTCATAGAAAAGATATTCTATCTGATCACATATTTTTTTCGCCTTAGCCATGTGGAATTTATCCAGCTGGGGATCGATGAATTTCTTCTTGGACAGCAGGTCTCGCGCTTTTTGAAGGGCAAATTCGTCTCTCCACATCTCTGCAGACACCCCAGACGAAGATTGAACAAAATCAAGCAGGAGATACTGGCTTTTTTCAAGATATTCCAGAGTATCTCTGCGGGCCATTTCCAGTTCTGCCTTTTCCAGAAAATCACTGGTAAAAATAAGTTCCGGGGCTCGAGCAACCTGCAGGCGAGGTGAATTCAGGACTAAATATGTGGTTAAAGATCCAATCATAATCCCAAATAAAAGCCCGACATAGACAGGCCTCCATTTTGGCTGGAAGAGGGAAACCCATGTTTTTTTCAACCGTGACGAATCGGGAGCCGGATCCTGCCTTAAAACTTCGTCCGCTATTTTTTCGGGAAGTGTCTCCCAGTCTACAGACGACATCGCTTTAGACAGTTCTGGAATAAGAGACCCCGATTCTTTCCTGACAAATTCCAACCCGTTGGCTTCTTCCCGGCAGTGTGAGCAAACATTCAGGTGAGATTTGACACGCACCTGGTCTTCCTGACTAAGCTCTCCATAGAGGAAAGCCACAATATTCTTCCTGGTTTTTTGACAATCTTTCATGATTGACTCCGCAAATATGGGCTTACAAGTGTTCGCAAGTTTTGTGTGGCCTTAAAATGAAGGGACTTCACCGTCCCGGTTGCAACATTGAGAATCTGGGCAATTTCACTGTACTCGAGTTGATTATACTGCTTCATCACAAAGACCATTCTCTGCTTTTCAGCAAGTCGATCTATGCAGATGGACAGAACGTGTTTGATATCAGAAGCTTCATGAGTTTCAGATGCCTTTGGATCTCTGACGTTCAATTCACTGATATCCGTTCCTTCATCCAAATAGCGTTTCTTGTTCTGACGTTTGCGATAAAAATCAATACAGAGGTTTTTCGTAATTTGAAGAAGCCAGTTCTGAAAATTTCTTCCTTTTTTAAACATATCGATTTTTTGGTAAACACGCAAAAAGGTTTCCTGGACAATATCTAAGGCGTCTTCTTTGTTCCGGAAAAATGAATAAGCGAGGACGAAGACTTTTCTTTGGTAGAGACGAGTGATGGTAACAAATGCTTCTCTATCGCCTCTTTTTATCTTTTCTAGAAGAAGATAGACATCTCCATTATTGTCTCGCTGCTCAGTCTCCATACTCAAGCTGATTCTCGTCGCTCTATCTAAAATTATACTGACCCCTTCTATTTTAGCCAGATGAGAACTTTACTGTCCTTATCCTTGAATTCGGCAAGATATCCGGGGCTCTTGTGACGCAAGTTTCTGAACTTTTTTCTGTTTAATTTATACCTTTTCAAATCATACCTTTTTTCAAAGCTAAATTCATCACATTCTTCCTCAATCCAATGTTCCAAGTCAGAACAGGAATCCACAATACCTACAGGAAGAATGACTTTTACAATTTTTCTTTCCGCCCTCTCATAGACTAAAACGTGGAGCTGTTCGGGCCGATGTTTTCTATTGAAACGGTCACGGGGGGGGATTCGGGCAATCTCACGATGAGCCTCTCGAAAATATCGCTCCGGATTTTTAACATTGTCGATAACGTCTACATAAAGACACCCGCTCAAATAAAGCACGATTAAGATGAGTGCTCCCAATTTCCAAAACGTTTTAATTGTGTTCATTTTTTGCCTCTCTTTCTCAAATCAAACCTTCCTACGGAAATAACCTCAAAAAGGTTCACGGGTTCGGTCTAAATAAAATCACGGAAATGGGGATGCTTTCACACAGGTTTTAGATTGCAAAAAGGGAGGTAAAGAAATAAGATACAGGAGATTAGCATTCAAGGAGGACACATGAAGCGAGGAAAATACGTACTGATCATTTTTTTGGTTTTTTTCATTCTCATCGTGGCCACCCTGACTTCATTTATCATTTTTGAATTCAAAAGAACTCCTACAGTTAAAACCCGGTCCTATTTAGAAATCAATCTCTCGGGAGCAATAAACGAAAAATCCGTCCCCGATTTTTTCACATCTCTTATGGGAGTCAGGCCTCCACTCTCCATGTTTGATGTCTGGAGAAACATCCAGAAAGCCAAACATG
>CAZEWV010000271.1:0-4231 GCA_964516025.1 uncultured Eubacteriales bacterium | reverse complement strand
TCGACAAAACGGGAGAGAGTTTTAAAGAGGAACTTTTTCCTCATACATTATCTCTGATCGATTCTCAATTATTCTTTATTAAAACTGTCTAAGGCGACATTTTCATCGTCGAAAATATCAAGCACTTTCGTAAGCATGGTTACTTGGAAGACGAGATATAAT
The DNA here is from genome assembly GCA_964516025.1 of uncultured Eubacteriales bacterium. Classification (GTDB taxonomy): domain Bacteria; phylum Acidobacteriota; class Aminicenantia; order Aminicenantales; family Aminicenantaceae; genus JAUWVG01. The sequence continues at coordinate 4,069 of CAZEWV010000271.1, read as the reverse complement.
TTCTTGGAAATCTTAGCTATTTTGAGCCTTCCCCCAAGATTGTGTGTGGAAATATAACTGGCTAATATCTCTCCCACGCCGAAGCTGTCTATAAAATCAACTTTGTGGAAATTGAAGAGAATGTTCCTTTTTCCGGAATCGAGAAAATCTTTGACCTGTTGATGGAGGGTGATATCAACGATATCTGATCGTTTTATTTCTCCTGATACATCAAAAATGATGATATCTTCTTTTTCCCTTGTCTTTATTTCCATCTTATTCAGCCCTCTCGCACGGGAATGAGTAAAGCCTTCTATAGCTTTTATCAAAAGAAATTTCCAAAGTCAATGCAAAACAATCTCCTCACCTTGAGATCGACCTTGCTTCTCTTTGAGCATAGATTTATAATTTGTTCAGATAAGGACGAATTTTTTTAATGGGAGGAAATAAGTCCGATCTTTGTGAATTTTCTAGTCTTGCGATGAAACGCTATACAAATAGAGCCTTTCCATTTTCCCCTTTTGTCGTTGTTGGGGTACTATTTTTATTTCTCTGCTTGACCTTTTGGGTAGGATTAGAAAGTCCGATACAAGCGTCCCCTGTGGATAATGATATTCCATGTGAGTGGTTGGGTGTCAAAAGGATTGTGGCCGTCGGGGATTTACATGGAGCTTATGATCATTTTGTGGAGATATTGTTGGGAACAAGGTTGGTGGATGAAAAACTTAGCTGGATTGGTGGAAAAACTCATCTCGTCCAAATCGGAGATGTTTTAGATCGGGGAGACAAACCAAGGGATATCTTTGACCTGGCCATAAGACTTGAAAAGGAGGCTGAGGTGGCCGGAGGAAAAGTACATATGATGATCGGGAATCATGAAGAAATGAATCTTGCCGACACGGCTTTTGACCGGGAGGGGTTTATCACTGTTGAACAGTTTAAAGCGTTTCTTCCAGAAAATTATAGACTTAAGCAGGAAAAAAAATTCAGAAGGAAGGCAGGATCAAAGTCATCCGAAAATTCAACTTCTAACGGAGATTTTTCAGAAGAATGGCAGGAGATGATCGATAAGTCTTTAGGGAGGCCGCTTTCTCTAGGCCGAATTTACTATATGAAAAATCTCAATGAGCTGTATGGAGACTGGATTATAGGGCATAATGTTATTATCAAAATCAATGATATCGTCTTTGTTCACGGGGGGATCAGTGAAAATCTCTCTCGATTGAAGTTAAAGGAGATCAATGAAACTTACAGGATGGAATTGAATGATATCAGACGGGCCGTTATTAAAAATCAGGAACCAAAAATTCCCGATTATAACAGGGAATTTTACAATGAGCCAGATGGCCCTCTCTGGTACAGAGCATTAGCCCAAGAAGAAGATTTTGAAGATGATGTCGAGAGGATTTTGAATAATCTTCAGGCTAAACACATTGTCATTGCCCATACACCACATACAGTTGGTGAAGCCGATATGAGGAAATATGATGGGAAAGTGTGGGTTATCGATACGGGAATTGCCGATTACTACAGACCGATTGGGGGGCACATCAGTGCCTTGATCATAGACGATGGCAAATTCTGGGTGTGGTATCCAACTTCGGAACAAAAAGACTCGCATATAAATGAAAAATAAATAGGGGTGATTAAATGAAACTAAAAAAAATTGGTTTAATGAGTATTCTACTTGTCCACTTAAGTTTCTTTTCCTGTGCCTCAGGTTCAATAAAACAAAACTTAGATAACCTTGACCGTGAAGGCATCGAGAAATTTTTGAAAACTGCCAAAGTTGTCTTAGTGGAAAAGGGGAAAGGGAGAAGGACGGAATCATGGGAGGTTGAACTGGATGACGGAAAAATTCAGGGAAAAGGTTTTTTTAAATTGGTGAACAGAGATAGGCCCAATCCGAGTGGAGGAGATAGCTATAAGTATGTCCTGGCCAGTTATGAACTGGACAAAATGCTGGATTTGAACCTGGTTCCGCCGACTGTAGAAAGAAAAATCGAAAGGAAAAAAGGCTCCCTTATGCTGTATCTGGAACCACCTGTCATAAGTGAAGACGTCCGCATGCAGAAAAACCTTGTCCCACCCGATCTAGACAGTTTTAAGAAGACCATGGCAGATATCGTAATTTTTGAACATCTATTATTCTTTTCGTCACTGTGCAGCCAGAGGGATCTTGATAATATTATGATTCAGACGGAAAAAAACTGGAAAGTGTGGATGGTCGATCTCTCGGAAGCCTTTGCACCCGCCACGAGATTGATCATTGGATGTGAGATAACGGCTTGCTCGGACAATCTGTTTCATAAAATAGAGAGTTTAAGCAGGGATGGGATTCAAGTCAGGCTTGGTCCCTACCTGAACGATGAAGAAATCTCAGCTCTTCTTGTAAGAAAAGATCTCATCATCCAAAAAGTCAAAGAGCTACGAGCTAAAAAATCTAATTAAATGGGGACAGTCCCCAATTTTCTTTGAGTTGACTAATTTTAAAAAGAAAAATGGGGACTGTCCCCATTTAATTAGATTTTCCTTAATTTGACAATTAGTCAGTATTTAAATATATTTCGGATAGAAAATTAAGGGATATCCCTAAAATTGAAAGATAAGTCGGGAGAACTATAGCCATGAATAATCTTTTTAAATCCATCATGGACATCAAGAAAAAAGAACTACCGATGGCTCTATTGATGTTTTTTTATTTTTTCTTCGTGATTGTCAGTTTCCAGATTCTCAAACCGATCAAAAAGGGAATTTTTCTCACTTTTTATGATATTACGGGATTTGACCTGTTCGGCTGGCATTTAGAGGCTGCACAGGCGGAACAACTGGCTAAAGTTTTGAACATGTTTGTGGCCCTAATGGCTGTTGTCGTCTTCACCTGGCTCGTCCGCCGGATGTATAGACAGCAACTTACTCTTGTGTTTTCCATTTTTTTTATAATGGTCTATGTGATCTACAGCATGGTGATCAACAATCCGACCGATTTTACAGTTTGGTCATTTTTTCTCTTCGGAGATCTTTTCAGTACGCTCATGGTGGCCACATTTTTTGCATTCCTCAATGACAGCGTGACACCAGAGGCTGCCAAAAGACTATATGGTTTGATCGTTCTAGGAGGTGTTACTGGAGGAACTTTCGGAGCACTTGTACTTAGAGTCTGGATAAATAAAGTGCCGACGTCCACGTGGATGTGGGTCTGTTTGGGTTTGGCTCTTGCCATCATTTTTGTGGCTATGGCGGCAGGACGTCTTGTGTCTAAAAACCCGCCTGAATACAAAGTTGTACCACTGAAACAAGAAAAGCCCAAGAAAAAATCCAACCTGCTAACCGAAGCAGGCAAGCTTGTCTTTAAATCCAAATACCTCCTAGCTATAGTGGCAATTGTTGGTCTGTATGAAATTGTGTCCACTACCGTTGACTTTCAATTCTCATCAACAATCGGACACTTCTTGGATGGCGATGCCATTAACACTCAAATTTCGACAATGTATTTGATATCCAACTGTTTATCCATGTTTGTCCAGCTCTTCCTCACAAGTTATATTATGACGAGATTTGGAGTCAAAACAGCCCTCTTTTTTCTTCCTATAGCTATGATTTTTGGATCTCTGGCATTCTTGGCCTTCCCGATCCTCCTGGTTGGCAGTCTACTAAATCCCTCAGACAGCGCGTTTGCCTATTCCATCAACCAATCGGGAAGGGAAACTCTCTACACCATCACCACAAGAGAAGAAAAGTATAAGGCCAAGGCTTTTATCGATATGTTTGTACAGAGGTTTGCAAAAGCCCTGGCTGTGGGTGTCAGTTTGGCTTTGACAACAATTTTTACGGCCTTTACCGCTATCCGTTGGTTGAGTCTTTTTAATGTGGTTATCATTATTCTATGGTTGATTGCAGTCCGGTATGCCGGAAATAAATTCAAGGATGTCACTGAACCCGAATTGAAATAGCCTGAACCAACTTTTTTTTCAAAAGGCATTTTTTTACTACCCAATAATTGTGCAAAGTTTCACAACTTAAATAAAATCTGGAAGTTAAATAGACTTATATCCCCTTTTTCAACAGCTTTTTTCACAGGAAAAGTGAA
>CAZEWV010000270.1:0-4247 GCA_964516025.1 uncultured Eubacteriales bacterium | reverse complement strand
GATGTCTTCAAGGAGGTAATATTTCCCGAGAGGGGGCATAAGCAGGATGCCGTTACTGCATGGTTTGAGTCGAGCTATAATCTCTCTTGCGATAGAGACTCCTTCTTTTTCCGCCTCTTTCCCCTTTTTCTGCTCCATCCTTTTACGGAGGTCTTCAGGTATCACGATGCCGGGAACCTCATAGTGGAGATATTCGGCATTCCTGAAGGATACAAGAGGGAGAACACTCGGGATTACCAAAATTCCTTTTTTTTGTAGCGACTGGAGAGTTGAGCAGCTAATGCTCACATCAAAAACAGGCTGAGTAATGATGTAATGAGCGCCTTTTTGAAGTTTGCTTTTGGCTTTTTCGACTTCCTTATCTTCCTCAAATCCTATTCCCATGCCGACACCGATAAAAAATTGTGTCTGTTTTCCGACAGGATTGCCGAGGATGTCCCGGCCCCGGTTGAGAGCCGACATCATTTCTACAAGCCCTTCAGTGGTGAGATCGTAAACCCCTGTGGCAAAGGGATAATCTCCGATTGAAGGAGGATCTCCTCCTATTGCGAGAAAATTATCGAGTCCCAGCGCCGATGCTCCGAGGAGATCGGATTGGATTCCGAGTATATTCCTGTCCCGGCAGGTGTAGTGAACGATAATTTCTTTTCCAAAGCTCTCCTTGAGAAGCCTTCCCGTGGATATGGGAGACATTCTCGGTCTGGCCATAGGACTGTCGGCAACGTTAAAAACATCTATTTTTTTTGATAAAGGTTCCAGCCGTTTGAAGATTTTATCAAAGTCAGAATCCCTTGGAGGATCGACTTCAAGGGCTATAACACCTTTTTTTTCCAGCATAAGCTTGAGATTGGAAGTGATTTTTTCTTCTTTAAGGACGACCTTCTTCTCGGCCACTTCCACGGTGATGATTTTTCTTTTCCGCGGCGATAAACCTTCGAGGATTTGACTCAAAGCCAAAATGTGTTCCGGAGTGGTGCCGCAGCACCCTCCAAGGACCTTAACACCGGCATCCAAGAATTTTTTGCCGTATTTTGCGAAGTACTCAGGATTGGATGGATAGACGAATTTTCCCTGGACAAACTGGGCCATTCCGGCGTTTGGCATAGCAGAAAGATCCTTGATTGTCACCGAGCCCATTTTTTTTACAGCCTGGAACACACCCTGAGGGCCGATCCCGCAGTTGGAACCTAGGACCTCAGCCGAGGACTTATCCAGTTTAAGGGAGACTTCATATGGATTTTTTTCGAAGAGGGTTAGCCCGTTGTTTGGAAAAGACATCTCCGCGATGATAAAAATATGGCTGTCTATATTTTTTGCTGTTTGTATGCCCAGCAGAAGTTCATTTAAATCGGCAAATGTCTCGAATAAAAGAAGATCGACGCCTCCTTCCAGAAGAGCTTCCACCTGTTCCTTAAAAATTTGGGCTGTTTCTCCCGCTGACAATTTTTTTTCTCGATCCAGGGGTCTTGATATGGGCCCGACAGATCCGGCTACGAAAAAATCCTTTTTTGCCGCTCTTTTGGCCAACCGTGCTCCATAGTAGTTGATTTTCTTTGTTTTTGGGCCTAGGCTGAAAAATTCTTCCAGGATGAATCTGTTAGCGCCGAATGTATTGGTGGTGATGACTTTTGCCCCGGATTTGATGTACTCCTGATGGATTTCAAGAACAACTTCTGGCATGGAGATATTCAGCTCATCATAGCAGTGCCCCTTGGAGATACCTTTGATGTAGGTTTGTGTTCCTATCGCCCCGTCAAAGAGGACAAAATTTTCATTGTCAAAATAGTCTTTGAAATTCATTTTGATCGACCTGTGATTTTTTCAATTTTCCGGATCCCATCCAAGGCATCCTTTCCATATGCGTCGGCTCCGATCTTTCTGGCATAAGAAGGAGTGACGGCGGCTCCACCAATAATGACCTTTATGCCGGGGGCCTTCTTTTTTCTGAGCTCTAAAATCTGCTCCATCTCATCCATAGTGGTTGTCATGAGGGCGGACAATCCGATAACATCAGCTTTTTTTGAAATGGCGGTGTCGATAATCTTTTCGGCTTTGACATTTTTCCCCAAATCCCAAACATGAAAACCGTAGTTTTTCATGACCAGCGACACAATATTTTTCCCAATGTCGTGGAGATCTCCGTGGACAGTTGCGAGGACGATCTTTAGTCTTGAATCGGACCGTTCCTTGACATTGAGATGTTTATTGAGGACTTCTGATGCTTCCTCCATGGCTTCTGCTGAAAGGACGAGCTGGGGGAGGAAGTAGGTTTTATTCTCGTAAAATTCTCCCGCTTTTTTCAAGGCCGGAGATAAAATTTTATCTAAGATTTGGAATCCCTCCCATCCCGCTTCGATAAGAGTTTTTGTCGAATGGGAGGCGACTATTTTTTCACCTTCAAGGACAGCCTTGTATAACAGAGCTTCCGGTTTTTCCGGTTTTTTTCTTTCTGACTTATCGATTGCGATTTCTGGCTGTTTTCTGTACATGTCTATAAACAAACGCATCCCATGCTGTTTGTTAAGGATGGCACTGCTGGATTTTGTTATGGCCATCAGATCTTTGTCCAGGGGATTAAGAATGGCAGAATCCAGACCTCGTTCGATCGCCATGGGCAGGAATGCGGCGTTAAGGAGTCCTCTTTGAGGAAGCCCAAAAGAGAGGTTGGAAAGTCCGAAGACTGTTGCAATGTCGAGGCGTTTTATCAGTGCGATAGTTTTGAGTGTTTCCTGTGCTGTCTCAGGAGCCACGGAGACTGTGAGCACCACGGGGTCTGCCAGGAGATCCGGGTTAGACAGACCATATTTGAGTGCTTCCTTTTGCAGCTTTTCGATGATTTTGAACCGGTCCTCCGCCTTTTCCGGTATGCCCTTTTCATCCATGGCAAGTAGGATCACTGAGGCCCCGTATTTTTGTGCTAGAGGAAACAGTCTCTCATACGTCTTCTTAACACCTGTAATAGAATTGATGACGGCTTTTCCAGCATAGTATTGAAGAGCTTGTTCCAGAGATGTGGCGTTGAGGTTGTCCAAAAATAGCGGCAGCCTTGTGATATTCTGGAGTTCCCTGACTGCTCCGGCAAAGAAGGATGGTGTGCTTTCTCCCTTTTTTCCCAAGTTGACATCCAGAGCATTGGCTCCGGCTTCCTCTTGTCTTCTGGCATAATGCCTTACGAGTCCGAGATTTTCAGCTTCCAGCTCTTCGTTTAAAATTTTTCGTCCAAAGGGATTGATATTTTCTCCAATGACACGAAAGGGGAGGGAACTGCCGATGGTGAGAACAGAGTTGCGGCTTGAAGCCCGAAAAGAAAGGTCCGGAGTGTGTCTGGGGATGGGCTTTTTCCCTTTGAGTTCTTTTGCGATTTTAGTTATATACTCCGGAGTTGTCCCGCAGCACCCCCCGATGATATTAGCTCCCAGTTGATAATATTTTCGAGCGTAGGCTGCGTAATCTGTTGGACTAAGAGAATAAACGATAGTGCTCCCCTTTTTCTGAGGAATTCCTGCATTGGCATAGACAATAAGAGGTCGTGTTGAGTGAAGGACAATTTTTTCCAGGAACTTCTCATAATCTTCAGGATGGTCACCACAGTTGATTCCGAAAACATCTGCCTGGGAGGATGCAAAAGTCACGGCGGCTGTCTCGGGATCGGAACCGGTCACTGTCCGTCCTCCCTCCATGGGAAATGACACGGATAGAGAGACAGGAAGCGATGTATTTGCCTTTATGGCCTGTAATGCGATTTTTCCTTCAAGGATGTCAATCTGCGTTTCGATAAAAAGAAAATCGGCGCCTTCTTCCTCCAATATTTTGGCCTGCTCGGCATAAACCTCATAAACGTCGTTTTCATCGAGTGGGCCGAGAGGCTTGATCAGCTGCCCGACCGGACCCAAGGAACCGGCAATGGTAACTTGTTGTCCGCCCCTGGCTTCAACGGCCGCGTCAAGAGCGGCGGCATTGATGGATTTTATTTTGTTTGCAGCGCCGAAGCCTGCCAGTTTTATCCTGTTGGCGCCAAATGTGTTTGTGGTGATGATATCGGCTCCGGCATTAATATAGTCTTTGTGTATGTTGACAATGACATCTCTGTTATCGAGGTTCAGTTGTTCAAAAAAAACCACTTTTTGAGCCATCCTTTTCAGGATCTCCGTTCCTATCCCACCGTCGAGAATGAGCACTTGGTTCTTGAGAAGCTTGTCAAGGTTCATTCTTCGACTCCTAAAATGGCTGTCACGGTTTTTCTTGGG
>CAZEWV010000269.1:0-4252 GCA_964516025.1 uncultured Eubacteriales bacterium | reverse complement strand
AATATCCGGATTTTCTCTTCATCCGGGATACCAATGCCAAAATCCTGGATCTCCCAAGAGATTTCTTGATTTTTCAAACTCGCTCTAAAAATAATGTTTTTAGAAGTTTCAGAGTATTTGAACGCGTTGTCTAGAAGATTAAAAAGTGCCCTGGATACGGCTTCACCATCCATCCAGACTTTGGGTATCGGATTTTGAATTTCTGTTTTTAAATCAAAACCCTTCTGTTTGGCCAATTCTTGGGCCGATTCAGCCACACTTTCCGTTAAAGAAACCGCATCCGTCCACTCAAATTGGTATTCCTTCATCCCTCCCTCAATTTTCGAAAAATCGAGGATATTCTCGATAAGCCTGCTCAACCGTTCACTTTCATGACTGAGCGTCAAATAGAACTTCTGTTTTTTCTCCTCTTTCTGCACACGTCCATGCTTTAATAGATCGATCATATAGCGGATGGAGGTCAGCGGCGTCCGGAGTTCGTGCGAGACGGTGGCCACAAATTCCGATTTCATCCGGACAATCTCCATCTGTTTGACAAGGTTGCGAATGCCCATGAATCCCCCGAAAAACAGGGCGGCCGTGACAAAGAGGGCCAGAGAAAGATAAATATTTCGCCGGGAAGTGAGGGCCTTCTCTCTATCTTCCTGATTGTACGGATAAATCGTTACTTTCCATGCAGGCAGTAAATCAGAAAAAGCCTGGGAGTAAACAGGGAGGGACTCCCTTTGACTTTCATTTGGAACATTGGGGAAAACAGCCAAAATATTTCCCTGTTCATCTGCAATATCGATCTTCATACCCTTAATAGTATTGGGAAAGAGGGCCGCAGAAAGTAGTGTTTCACGGGCAAGAGCCGGAGCATCTAAAAGAAATCCCAAAACTTCATTGTTGGGCAGTGTGAAAAATCCGGCATTATATGATGCCTTATTTACAGATTCTGAGAAGTAAAAGAAATCCTCCAGATTAGCAGACGAGCTTGAAATATCTTCCATGGCAGCAGGGACAAAAAATCGTTCCAAAACTTCTAAAAGTTCTAGTCGGCCAAGCTGATCTGTTTTTAGTAAAAGAAGATTTTTCCATTTTTCTCTCATATCTTCTGCCTGAATTAAATCAGATAGCTTTTCGATTTCCTCCGGGATTCGTTCCTCAATTTTTAATGAATACAACGCAAATTGATTTTCGGTTAAAGTCCACTTCCCTTCACAAAGAGAAGAGTAAATCTCAAAATACTGCTCAATACCGGCCGCCGTATTTTCTCTTTCGAAATACAGTTTTCCGAGGGAATAACGGGCCACAAATCCAAGAGGCAACCCACCTTCTGAGGCCTCTTGGTCATAATCTTTTCTCAGCATCAAATAAGTGCTGGTGGCTTGATCAAAGTTCCCGGCCTTATTAAAGCAGCGAGCGATCCCGTTGAGGAAGTTGGCCTTGAGATTATTGGATTTCGCATTCCTGAGCAGCGATTGATAGGCTTTGATAGCCGCGGAATAATTATTTTTTTTGAATTCAAACTCTTCGGCCTCAAGCAATAAGGGGCTGGAAAGAGTCATGTCCAATTTGAATTCCGGATCCTGTTGGGCAAGATAAGGAGGCTTAAAAAAAGGGAAAACAATCTGGTCGTTTTCCTTAATCAAAAAAAGATGGGAGACCAGCACTTCCTTATCCACAAAATCTTTCAAGATTTGCTGGAAGCTGGATAAAGAGCTGCTTTGAAGCAGATTTATGATTTGCTGCTGAATCCGAGATTCGGTTTCGGTGAGAACATATCTCACTCTTTCGCTAATAAAATCCGCCGCACTTTCCTGAGCAATCCCCCAATTTTTTTCAAAAGCCAGGCGCTCCCGTTCAGACTCTCTTAAGGCTATAAATACAAGAACAAATCCTATGACCAGAACTGCGGCCACAAAAAGAGCATAGACCCTCCTGTGCTTAAATGATTTTACCCTTGCCAGTTTTTTCTCTCCATTCTATTTTTTCTCTTTTGGCAGATAATTTTCCATGATCCAAATATTTGTAACTGTCGGTTCGCTAGCAGTAAATGTGACCGTCTTCCCATCTGGATGAAAAGAGAGTTGAGTTATCCCATAAATTTCCAAATCAAGTTTTCGTGGAGATTGAGCTTCTAAAGAAGGCATATACCAGAGCTCACAATCTTGCGCGATTGGGGCTATATCTTCATCTGGCGCAATTAAGAATAAAAGACCTTTACTGGAAGGATCCCAGAATAAATTTGATCCTGTTTTTTTCTCTGTCTGATAGAGTTCCTTAATTTCCCCACCTCTCGCTGGTATAACACAAATTTTAGTGTAAGTAGTGGAATATTGTTCATCATAATCATATAACTTAAATCCAATCCATTTCTCATCCGGTGAGAGAAAGGGCCTGCTGCACGTCTGCCCAAGATTGGTGCGGATTAATTCCGTTTTTTCTCCGTTTTTTGTATTAATTTTGACAATCCAGTTTTGGCTTTCAGATAGATCACTTGATCTGTTCCTTCCAATCTTATAAGTAAATCTAATATCTGATGACCATTCATGCACCTCGTTTTCTAATACAATTTCTGTTTTTTCCGAATCTACGTCCAATTTGTAAAAGTTAGATTTCCGGTCTTTTCTTCCATTCATAAAAATAGATTTCCCATCTGATGACCATCTCGGAATTATGTAAGAGCTTACATTAAAATCAAACAATATATCACGTTTGCTTCCATCTTCCATTGCCTGGATTCTGAGTTTGTTGAGATCCCGAGCATATCTATCATTTTCAGTTCTGACGAAATATCCCAAATATTTCCCATCCTTCGACCAAAATGCATCGGTTGTAAAACCAGTATAAATTGCTTCAACTTTTCTGGGATTTTGAAGGGTCTTTCCTGTTTCCAGATCGACTTGAGCCGTGTAGACATCCTCACCCCCTTTTGATTCATAAAAATAAAAAGCCCCATCGTTAGTAAAACCCATGGGCATGAGTCTCCCAGAAAAGATCTTTACAAGTTTTGCTTCGCCAATCGACTTTCCATTTTTAATGGATTGAGCCCAGATACCGGTGTCACCGGCCCCGTCATTCTCAAACAAAATATGCCCGCCATCAGGCGTCCAATCGATCAATTTGTCATTGGCAGGATGGCTGACTACATCTACCTGTGATGATCCATCAATTGAATAGAGCCTAATGTCGCTATTTCCGGAATATTTTTCTTTCACATAGTTATAGGCAAGATATTTACCATCTGGAGAAAGTCTTAAATAATATTCATCCAGATTATCCGACGTAATAAGTTCTTCCATCTGCCCATCAGAAATTGAAATTTTTACAAAGGAAACGCTCCGATCTTTATTCCAGAGAGACACAACAATGTATTTTTCGTCTGGAGTCCAGCCTGCAATTCCATCAACACTTCTATTTGGGTTGCTGAAGAGAAGCCGGTGATTTGAACCGGATCTGTCGATAATGTGGAGATCCTGAAGCCTGTCCGGAGTGTGCCATACCATATAGGCGATTTGATTTCCGCTGGGAGACCAGCAGTCTCCGGGGGTTTCGAGGTAGACAGAGCGAGGCTGATCTTTTTCAATCTCCACGATCACTTTTTCGTTTCCCGTTGACATTTCATAAAGAGACAATCCCTTATTATCATTCTCATAGGCCACCCATTTTCCATCGGGCGATGGCTCCCCCCATGGAATCGAAACCTTCTTCAAGGAAAATTCGTCTCCTTTTCTCTGTGGAGAGGATTTTTTTGTCTCTAAAAAAGCCACTCTCTCCTTGGCCGTTTTCAACACCTGGGATTGATCGGTATACTCCGAAATGACTTTTTCATACGCTTTGAGGGCTTCGGATTCTCCTAATTTTTCATAGCAGAGGCCGATTTGAAGCTGCGCTTGGCCGGATATCTTCCGGTTTTGAGAAAATTCGGCCAGGATCTGTTGAAAGAGTTTAATCGCAGCCGGAAGATTGCCGACGCCATCTTTTTTCAGCATGGCTTCTTCATAGAGCATCTCCGCTGTATTCTGATCCATGACCTTTGAAGAAGTCGTCCCTCCCACCAAAATAAGCATAAAGAGAACACCCACTGTTCCCACAAACATTCTTTTTGTTTTCATTCCCGTCCTCCAATTTGATCTGACGGGAAAATCATAATCTTTTTTCATGTGGAATGGGTTAAGATTAGCTTAAGATTGAGATAAATATTGGTGAACATGATGTTGTTTGTTGGCCAGATTATATCAAACGTCGGCATTTTTTACCTTAGGGA
>CAZEWV010000268.1:0-4270 GCA_964516025.1 uncultured Eubacteriales bacterium | reverse complement strand
AAATACAAATCAGAGGACAAAGAACGTCAGTTCTGGGCAGTTGCTGATTCAACCGAATACATAGACTGGTCGCGAGCACGAAAGATCATACTCCCAAACTTAAAGCCTTCTTTAAAGACCATTTCGTTGCGTCTGCCCGAATTAATGCTGGCGGAACTAAAACTCTTAGCAAACAAGCGAGATGTACCATATCAATCATTGATAAAGATATTTTTAGCAGAACGGCTTGAACGGGAATTAGAGTCTCAAGAAAGCTAGCGGCAAGTTCGCCTAATTCCTCAGAATTTCGGTGCTTCCGGGAAATCTTCATGGCAGAGGAAATCCTCTCAACTTCAATAGTTTACAGGACAAACCAAGGATAAACGGCAGTCGCTGAACGCATAAATGACATGTCTCCACCATAGACGAGAGCGGCCGGTGCATCGGGATTGCCTGATAAATCACGCCAATAAGCGAGCGTGTCGAAAAAATCAGAAGCAACCGTTTGGCCTGATTTTGTTTCCAGCGGAATTCGTAGTGTTCCCAAGTCCACAATGATATCAACCTCGTGTCCGGCTGAGTCTCGCCAGAAGTAGAGACTGACCTGATCACCCCTGTGCACAAAGTTCTTATAAAGTTCTGAGACAACGAAATTTTCAAATATGGCGCCCCGTTCTGCACGGTGATGGAGTTCCCGGGAGGAATGGATCTGAAGGAGATAGCACAGCAGGCCAGTGTCTAAGAAATAGAGTTTGGGACTCTTGATGAGGCGTTTACTGAAGTTCTCATGGTGAGGCCGCAGTAGAGTAACTATAAAACTTGCCTCGAGTACGGAGAGCCAGCGCTTGGCAGTTGTGTGGGAGATGCCGCAGTCAGAAGACAGCCCCGAGAGGTTCAGGAGTTGTCCACTTCGGCCGGCACAGAGGCGAATGAATCTGCTGAAAGAATCGATGTCTCCAACATTGACGACGTTTCGGACATCTCTCTCCAGATAAGTCTGGTAGTAGTTGCCCAGCCATTCCCGGGGCGGAAGGCCTCTGTCATGGATTCGCGGATAGAACCCAAAGAACAGAGTATCCAGTAAGTCAAGCTTGGGCTGTTCCGGCTTTTTAGATAAGACATTGCCAATCGCTTCAAGTGAGATTGGCTTCCTCCCCTCAAGCTCAGCCAGAGAGAAGGGAAGAAGATGGAGAACGGCGCACCTGCCGGCCAGTGATTGTGAGATACTCTGCAGAAGCAGAAAATTCTGGGACCCGGTCAAAATGAATTGACCCGTTTTATCTGGATGCTCGTCAATAATAACCTGGATGTATGAAAAAAGTTCGGGTGCCCTTTGTATTTCGTCAAGGATGACAGGGCCCGGGAACTGACCGAGGAATCCGCGCGGATCCTCCAGAGCGAAGCTGCGTTGATCTGGAAGCTCAAGGGATACATAATCATAGTGATTGAATACAGCCTTGACCAGTGTTGTTTTTCCAGATTGCCGCGGTCCGGTTAGGGTGACAGCCGGAAACCGACCGGCTGCATTTTTCAGCCTTTTTTCCAATGTTCTCTTAATCATCAGCGCCTCTTATATTGACCGATTGAATATTCATTATTCAAATTACATGAATCGCATGTCTTTGTCAAGGTTTCTGGTGCTTCCGGGAAATCTTTACGGTATTGGAAATCTTTTTTTGGGCATCATTTTTCCGGATTTTCCTCTCATCCTACCCCCCCTTTTTTTGATTTCTGTTGCGGCATACGTCGTCAAGGGCCCTTATCTTTTCTCCCTATTCTTCCTTGAATTTATTCCAGTTGATGATCTTATGGCGGAGAACTTTGATATCTCCGGTTTCTTCGTTTTCTCTTATCTCATAAAGAAAGCCTTTTTTGATAAGAGCCGGAATAAAGGGCCAGTTCATCCGGTAGAGATAGATCCCCTCTTTGGAGAAGACATCGACCGATGAATTTTGTTCATCTCTCTCGAATATGGTTTTGAACAAAATGACATAGAGACGCCCGGTGTCATCGCTAAAAAATGACCTGAAAAACGGCCGATGATCCGGGAAAACAGTTGCCTTTTCAGGTTCTCTTGTTCTAATCGCTAACATGAGTCCAATTTTTTTTGTGAGCTCTTTTTCCTCTCCCGATATGGATTGAGGCATCTCTTTTTTCTCAAAGATAAATATCGTGCTGCCGTCGCTGTCGGCAACATTAACCTTGTATTCCCTCGAAAACCCATAATAGAACGAGTCAGATTTGCGATGAGCAACCGCAATGATGTTTGTGTACCAATGCCAGACAAAGGCATTTAAGCTTTTGCTGTAACTTACCGGGTATTCGGCAATAGTTTGAATCGGTTTTCCATCTTTACCGATCTGAATGAGAGACGTTTTGGCACCCTCTTCTAAAAAGAGGCCGGGCCGGATTGAGCCGAGAAACGTTCCGCGAGGGCCGGGAATGAGACGAGGATAAGAGCGTTCGAGCGGATCTTTTTTTTGAAAAACTCCGTCTTTGTCGTAGTAATGAAGACTGCGAAAATCTTGAACACAAAGATTCCCGACATCGTCCAGATAAAGTCCGGATGGAGACATGTATTCACCCGGTCCCTGCCCTTGACGGCCAATCGTTTTGACGTAAATGCCGTTTTTATCATATTTTGTGACTCTCCTGCTTCCCCCATCACAAACATAGATGTTGCCATCACCATCGACATTCAATGTCAAACGTCTCATGAAAAAATAATCTTCATCGTCTACATCGCCAATCGCCAGATCTTCTTCGAGATCAAAGACAAATTCTCCAAACTTGGGTTCCCCGGGATTTGTGACGACTTTTATCCCGTCCACGATCTCGATATTTGCCGACCACCCCGTTTCTTCGGCTTTTTTTGAACACGCATTAGAAAGAACCAGGAAAATAGCCAGAAAAATCAATAAACCTCTTACTGTCTTCATTTTGAAGTGTTTTTTCATTTATTCCCCTCCGAATCTTCTATCCTTTTGCTTCTTATTACGACGAATACAAACAAAACGCTTATCTTGGATGTGCCCCCTCTGGTCAAACCGACTGGGGAAGGCTCAACGTGAGTCGCTCATGGAAAAAAAACGACTCTTTTGACCCATATTTATTGAAAAGCTATAATCTTATTGATACGATGAATCCAATATAATGTTTGGTAGTGTGGGATTAAAAGACTGACGATGGGAAGATTTTCTCCAGACTCTATGACCTTCCTTGAACACCTCTCTGATCTCCGCAAGCGAATATTTTTTTCATTTATTGCACTTATGATTGGTATTTTTCCTTCTTGGATATTCAGCAAGGATCTGTTCGATATTCTAGCTATTCCTGCATACAAATACCTCCCCGAAGGAGAACTTCTAACCTTCATAAAATTGACGGATCCGTTTATGCTTTACATTAAAGTTGCTTTCCTCACTTCTGTGTTTTTTATGTCCCCTTTTATTTTTTACCAATTCTGGATGTTTGTGGCACCAGGACTCTATAAGAAGGAAAAAAAATACGCAATTCCGTTTGTTTTCTTTTCTTCACTTTTTTTTGTGGGAGGAGCTCTATTTGCGTTCTTTGTAGTATTTCCCTGGGCTGTTCGGTTCTTCCTGAACATGGGTTCTGAATTCAAAGCAATGATTACTATCGACAAATATTTCAGCCTTGTTCTGCGTTTTCATCTAGGAATCGCTGTGGTCTTCGAGCTTCCTATTCTGACATTTTTCCTTGCACGAATGAATATAGTCACTGCAAAATGGATGATTAAAAATTTCAAGTATGCCGTACTTGCAATTTTTATTATCGCGGCCATCATCACTCCAACTCCCGATCCGATTGGTCAGAGCATTGTCGCCGTACCATTGCTGGCCTTGTATGGACTTAGTATCCTTATTGCACTGATTTTTGGAAAAAAAAAGGAAAAGAAAGAAGTCAGCCCTGAGAGCTAACGTCTTTTTGCAGTCAAGAATCTAAAATGAGTCTAAAATATGTATAAATTCCATCTGAACAAATCGGAGGAGGGCTCAGGCCAACTTATTCCCAGCTCATTTTATAAACCACAAGCTCTTTATAACCGCTTTCTTTCTCTCGGATGCAGTAGAGGTGCTGATTTTTGATCTTTGCCCTATTCATTTTCCTACCGGGATACGTCCACGAACCATAGCCTGCCATACTCACTCTTGCGACAAAAATACCGCTAGAGTTAAAAACATCATGCATATATTCACCCTTGTCTTCGCCTTTTTCATATGTCTTAACATAGAGGCGCTGCTTTTCATCCAAAAAGAAATAATGAAAT
>CAZEWV010000267.1:0-4285 GCA_964516025.1 uncultured Eubacteriales bacterium | reverse complement strand
GGATATGCGGATGTGGAAAAAAAGAAGCCGGTAAGCCCGGATGACACCCTATTCAGACCGGGTTCGGTGTCTAAACTTTTCACCTGGACGGCTGTCATGCAGCTGTATGAACAGGGAAAGCTAGATCTTGACGCCAATATCAACACATATCTCAAGGACTTTCAAATTCCCGACTCATTTGATGAGTCCATCACTTTAAAACATCTTTTTACTCATAGGCCGGGATTCGAGGATGTTATCGGTGGAATGGCTGCACGCACACCGGATGATCTTTTGTCTTTGAGTGATTTTATCAAGGAGAAAATGCCCGAACGAATTTTTTCGCCGGGAAAATACACAGCCTATTCCAACTACGGCGTGGCACTGGCCGGGTATATCGTTGAATTGGTTTCCGGAATGTTTTTTGAAGATTATATAGAGGAGTTTATTTATTTGCCCCTTGGCATGGAGAAAAGTACATTTCGACAGCCTCTGCCTGCCCATCTGGCTGACTCTATGTCAAACGGATATTCTTATGAAGATGGTACATATAAAGCCCAAGAGTTTGAACTGATCAGTGGAATGAGTCCGGCAGGCTCCATGAGTTCTACGGCAGGAGACATGGCGAAATTTATGATAGCCCACCTTCAGGATGGACGGTACGGCGAAAATCGTATTTTAGCACAGGAAACAGCTCAGCTGATGCACACGCTGCTTTTTTCTCACGATCCAAGAGTTCCAGGCAATGCTTATGGGTTTTGGGAACAGAAGCTCAACAATCTCCGTATCATCGGACATGCTGGCGACACTTGGGCTTTCCATTCTTTACTTGCACTTATCCCTGAACATAACATCGGCTTTTTTATCTCTTACAACAGTACAGGGGCATCCGGTTTTACAAGAGATCAGCTTTTTTTGGCCTTTCTGAACCGGTATTTTCCTATGACGGATTCTCCGGATTGGAAACCTCTATCTGAACCTACAATCCGTTCCAGGAAATACGTTGGGAGTTATGGTGCCCTAAGAGGAGTTTTTTCTTCTTATGAGAAACTCGGGAACTTGATTATGACATCCAAGATTAAAATGGATGAGGACGGGTCACTGGTGATGCCTCTTCCTATGGGATTGGGAACTAAACGATGGATAGAAGTGTCCCCTCTGCTTTTTAGAGAAAAGGGTGGTCAGGGAACTCTGCTTTTTATGGATGATGCCAAAGGCCGTATTAGTCATGCCTACATACCGGATTTTTTTATGGTTCTGGAAAGATTAAAGTGGTACAAAACGCCTTTTTTTCATTTTTGTCTCTTGGGATTTTGTATCGTTTTGTTTCTTTCAGCAGCTCTAGGTTGGCCGCTTGGGGCGATCGCGCGAAAGCTCTGCAGCAGAGACCGGGACAAGAAAAAATCCCCTTCATTTCCTAAATGGATCGCCGGACTGATGAGCTGGCTTTTTCTGGTTTTCATCTTTGGTCTGGTGGGCATGATGAGCAATTATATGGAGCTGATGTTTGGTGTCCCCCCGATGCTGAAAACTCTATCGGTTTTGACAATGATAGCTGTCATCCTTGCGGTCGGAGTGTTTCTGAGTCTGATTTTGGTCTGGAGAAAGGGGTATTGGACTGTTTGCGGACGGATTTATTACACATCGATCTTCCTGGCTTCGTGTGCCTTTATCTGGTTTCTCAATTACTGGCACCTCTTCGGCTTCAAGTCCTAAATGTTAGATAATCGAATAATCATTAAAATCCTATCCTATTTATTGTTGATTGGAATTTTTATGTTTGGATGCACTCAAAGCAGTAGCACCAATGGAGATAACGACACTGATCCTCTAATCCTGATGATATACGACATTCATACCCACGCAAGTGTAAGAACAGAATCATCATCAGCTCAATTAGTTGGGCAAATGGACTCACTTGATATTGAAATGAATATTGTTATGCCTTATCCAAAGCCCTTAGTCGATTTTGGAGGTGAAACCGAAATCCTCGAATCTTTTTTTTCATTCTACATATATAAATTCAAGTTCATGTACGGAGGAGCTGAATTAAATCCGTTAATGCATGCCGTTGGCTGCCCTAACCCATTCACAGTTGAAAACATATATCCATTCGGCTATACAGGAAACAGGCCACTCGAAGAATTAATGGACGAGATGACAAATATTGCCCTCAACCCAGATGAATGGGAGCTAGAATTTAGAAAACTGGCAACAAATGCGGCTCAATCCGGAAAATATGTAGGCTTTGGAGAGCTTGCACCATTACATTTTTCTTTAAGAACAGACCATCCGTATATTACATATCCTGTAAATCATCCCTGGATGTTGTGGCTCAGCGACCTTGCTGCACAGTATTTTCTTGTACTCGATATTCACTTTGAGGCAACATCAGAAACATTGGGACAATTCACGGATTTACTCGAACACAATCGAAATACAAAGATCATTTGGGCACATGCAGGCTGGTCAAATACCGGGATAGCGACAGCTGAACTTTTATCTCAATATATGGAAAAGAATTCGAATCTTTATCTTGCTCTCAAGCTTAGAAAGCCAAAAACGACTGAAGAAAAAACAGCCTATCCACTAGATGAAGCAGGCATGATTAAGTCGAAATGGCTCAATTTATTAGTGACTTATCCCAGTCGTATTATGGTAGGAACAGATGTTAAATATTGGAGTTCAAATATTTCACTGGAAGAAGAAATCTCTGGTAAAATTAATGCTATTAAAAATTTATTGAACCAATTGCCAACCGAAATAGCCCAATTAATTGGCAGCGAAACAGCTAAAAGTCTACTTGGTCTTTAAGGCCCCTCCGCGGCGCACCTCCGTCCTCGCTCAGAGAGGCTCTTACGCTGCGCGCAGAGATACACCGCTTCGCCCTTCCCAGGTTTTTTAAAATAAGGATCATCTCCTAAAGAGTTTGGAGGATCATATGGGTCCAGAACCCCAGAACCCTTGAATCCGTTGCATCTTAAATCATTAAAAAAACACTTGAATCCTTGAACTCTTGAATCCTTCGCATCACCTAATCGAAATAGAATCCTATAAAACTTGCTCTATTTATACATTGAAAAAAAGAGTTGTCTGTGATATTCACTATCTTGCTTTTATCATTTTAATGAGTCTTTCAAGGAGAAATCGAATGAAATATTCGTACTACTTCTCTAAGTTTTTGGTGTGTTTTATCGTGTTTATCTGTGCACTGCTTGTAGTGCCGGATACGTTTGGCCAAAAGGCCACAGAAGAGGCTCTAAAGAGCATGAATTACCGTAACATCGGGCCGACGCGTCAGAGCGGAAGGTTTGTTGATTTTGCCGTTCCTGAACAGGAACCCTACACATTCTATGCTGCTACCGGTTCCGGAGGATTGTGGAAGACCACGAACAACGGCCAGACATTCGAGCCCATTTTTGATTATGAAAATGTATTTTCAATAGGAGATGTGACTGTAGCTCCTTCAGATCCAAAAATCGTTTGGGTGGGTACCGGAGAGGCTAACAATTCCCGCACCACTTACTGGGGTGATGGTGTTTATAAATCTACAGATTCTGGCAAGACCTGGACAAACATGGGACTAAAAAAATCTCATCATATCGGTCGTATTGTCATCGATCCAAAAAACCCTAATATCGTCTATGTGGCGGCTCTTGGACATCTTTATTCGGAAAATCCTGAAAGAGGACTTTACAAAACAACAGATGGTGGAACAACCTGGGATAAGGTCCTGGATGTTGTCGTCAGGGGAAAAAATATTGGTGTTGTTGACGTGGCCATGGATCCAACCAACGGCAGTGTCCTTTATGCGGCCACTTTTGATAAGGTGAGAAAACCCTATACATATAACCTTGCAGGCCCCGGAAGCGGGCTCTATAAAACAACGGATGCCGGAAAAAACTGGAAAAAACTCGAGGGCGGTCTTCCCGGAGGCATGCTGGGCCGGATCGGTATTTCCATCTATCTGAGAAATCCAAAGATTTTGTATGTGTGCATTGAAAATGCCAACAAGGCCGGAATGTCCGAAGAAGAACGTTACGCGGAGTTACTTGCGGATAAATCGAGCAGGGGAATGATCAACGGAGAAATATACAGATCAGACGATGCTGGGGAATCCTGGAAGAAGGCCAACCCGGATGGTCAGAGTATTGGCGGTGGGCCGGCATACTATTACGGTCAGATCATCGTCGATCCTAACGACGACAAAGTGGTTCATGTCCTGAGTGCACGCTCTTGGGGAACAAAAGATGGAGGAAAAACCTGGCTGAGACGGCCGCTTGGATTCGGAGGGGATGATCATGCT
>CAZEWV010000266.1:0-4296 GCA_964516025.1 uncultured Eubacteriales bacterium | reverse complement strand
TTGAACTGGTGACCCCGTCCTTACCAAGGACGTGCTCTACCAACTGAGCTACGTGGGCAGCCTTACGGTAAAGCGGGAAACGGGACTCGAACCCGCGACAATCGGCTTGGAAGGCCGACGCTCTACCAACTGAGCTATTCCCGCTTAAATGGGCAGGGGAGGATTCGAACCTCCGAAGGGTCACCCCAGCGGGTTTACAGCCCGCCCCATTTGGCCACTTTGGTACCTACCCATGTATTTATTATCTTATTCTATTTCACAGCCAGCGAGAGGAATCGAACCCCCGACCCGCTGATTACAAATCAGCTGCTCTACCGTCTGAGCTACGCTGGCATACTCTGCCAAAAAAAGTTATTCACTCCTAACTTTTTGCTACTAAGGGGTTGAAAAGAGAAGAGAAATTGGCACACTCGGTCTCAGTAACCTTATTATTTCCTATTTACTCCGGTTCTAACTCTTCTTTTTTCGAAAAAAAAAGTATAAATCGACTTACGTAATGTTACAAGAACTTATACCCTATGTCAATAAATTTATATGTTTTTTTTAAAAAAAACTCATGTTATTTTATAGTGGAAAATCCAAAAAAATTAAGACCGTGAAACTTTCCTTATCTCCTCTTTCTTCTCTGCCGCTGGAGACTTTGTTGAGTTCTTCTCGCATTGTTCAGCTGATCCTGCAATCCCCTGTAGAATTCCTGCGAAAAAATAATGTACCTGGCCTGCTGAACTAAAGAAAGTTTTTCAAAAAGAAATTGATCAAGTTCAGCCTCTTTATCTTGAAGAATCCTTTTAAGCGTTCTAATCCCTTTGAGATACTCTTCGAGTTTCTGGTCATCCAGTGCCTGTTTTAAGAGAAGCACTCGAAGATCCCTCACTTGTATTTGGATGTCCCGCTGGAACTTCTGTTTTTCCTCTTCGTTCTTATTCATTTCTGGTAAAATGACCGCGACCTGATCCTCTGTCAGGTCCAAGACCTGAACCATCCTGACCAATCTCAGCATGTTGATATTGGTCCTCACGCCTCTCTGTCGTCGGCCCCTCAGCTGCCAAAATGATTCAATAAAAATATCTCTATCATGATCATTTTTCAACTGTAAAAAAACTTTCTTTTCCTTTGAAGTCATTAATCTCTCGGTCTTGGTTAAAAAGGCTTTGTATTTTGGGGCAAGTTCAATATCTTCTTTATCTTGACCCGTGTTGTCTACAGCTACCAATGCGGAGACTGATAATGTCAACAAAAAGATAAATAGGATAGAAATAAATAAAGCTTTCTTTCTCATGACCACCTCCTATGATTTTATGTCCTCTTCCAGCTTAATCTTGGATTTAATATTTTTTAAATCCCCTTCACTGAGTTCATCTCCATAAAGAGGATTCTCTATAATAAAAGGAATCGTTTTCCCATCCAGTTTTTCCAAGGCCTCCATGAGAGAGTCCGCAATAATTGTATTAAATAATTCCTCCAACTCAACATCGTTATTGATCTCTCCATAGAGATCTCCAATGGCATCTTCAAATGAAAGCACATAAAACTCTTCTGTTTGCAGGGACGTCGGTTGAAGGACAACAAAATAAAGAACCAGGAGAAGGACAACAATAAATCCGGCAGCACTGTATGCCCATTTTTCAAAGCCTGGAAATCTATTCTTTTGCTTTTTATCATGTTGTTCGTTCAGGAGCCGTCTTTTTAAATTTATCGAGAACTCCAAAGCATAATCCTTCGGCATTTCCTTTTTTTCTCTCTCCCTAACTTTGGAACTGACCGTGATCAGCTGATTTTTATATTCTCGGCACTTGGGGCATCGTGAAATGTGATTTTCTAAAATTGATGTTTGTTTTTCTGAGAGCCTTCCATCTAAAAAATCCGAAATCTTCCTTTCATTTTTTTTACAGCTCATGGCTCCCTCCTTTTAAGTAAGGGCTGAGTTTTGATTGAAGTATTTTCCTCGCTTTGTGCAGCCGCCAGGATACGGTATTTTCAGAGCATTTTAACACATAGGCCGCTTTTTTGTGGGACATCCCCTCTTTCTCCACTAGAAAAAAAGCCGCTTTGTAAGGTGCCGGAAGAGCATGGACAGCATCGTCAATTTTGCCACGAAGCTCTTCTCTCAATGACGATTTTTCAGGATTGGAAACGGTCTTTACCGACAGTTTTTCTTGAGAATATTCATTGATAACCGCTTCTGTTTTCCTTTTTTCTCGCTGGGTCCTTTTAAAAAAATTCAAGGTCTGATTGACCGCAATCCGGTACAACCACGTGTAAAAGCTGGAATCCTGCTTGAATCTCCGCAAAAACTTATAGGCCTGCATGAATGTTTCCTGCGCCAAATCGTCGGCATCACAATGATTTTTTGTCAATCCTAAGATCAAGTTGTAAATCCTCCCCTGAAAGCGGCGGGCCAATTCCATAAAGGCTTCCACATCTTTCTGTTTGGCGAGTCGCACAAGTTGATCTTCAGATAAATCATCCATATTCCTCTTCCATTCCATTAGACAACCATTCTACCAAATCCTTTGGGATTTGACAGGATGAGGGAGATGCTGATAAAATTCAATCTAAATTTTTTTAAGGATATTTTCAATGATTGAACGCTACACCCTCCCTGAAATGGGATCCATTTGGACAGATCAAAACCGGTATCAAAAATGGCTGGATGTAGAGATAGCCGTGTGTGAAGCCTGGACCCGACTGGGAGAAGTTCCTTCGACAGCTTTAAGGAGGATCAAGACCAAAGCCGGATTCTCCGTCGAACGGATAGATGAAATCGAACGCGTTGTCAAACATGATGTGATCGCCTTCCTCACGTCGGTTGCTGAGCACGTGGGAAATGACTCCCGATTCATCCATCTCGGACTGACGTCTTATGATGTTGTTGACACGGCTTTTTCGATGCTTATCAAAGAAGGGCTGACGAAAATTAAAAAAGATCTTCGTATCCTCCTCAAACTTCTTAAGAAGGAAGCCCTCCGCCACAAGATGACCGTGATGATAGGAAGAACCCACGGCGTGCATGCCGAACCCATCACTTTTGGTGTCAAGCTTTTGGTCTGGTATGAAGAAATCAAACGCCATCTCCTTCGTATCGATTCGGCTCTCGAGGTGATCAGCTACGGCCGAATCTCCGGTTCTGTCGGCACATATATCCACCTGAATCCCAAACTGGAAATCTTTGCTCTCAAAAAACTGGCACTCAAACCCGCGCGGGTATCCACACAGGTTCTCCAGCGGGACCGTCACGCAGAAGTTCTTTCAACGCTGGCTCTCATCTGTGCCTCTTTCGACAAATTCGCCGTAGAGATACGCCTCCTGCAGAAAACCGAAACACTGGAAATGGAAGAATCGTTCACCAAAGGCCAGAAAGGGTCTTCATCCATGCCTCACAAAAAAAATCCCGTCCGCTGCGAGAGGATTTCAGGAATGGCACGGCTGACAAGAGGGAACCTGCAGGTCGCTCTCGAAAATATTCCCCTCTGGCATGAAAGAGACATCTCCCACTCCTCCGCTGAAAGAGTCATCTTCCCCGATTCCTTTATCATTACAGATTATCTGCTCGCAGAAATCACAAATATTATCAAAAGCTGGAAAGTCCATCCCGATCGGATGCGCAGTAATATCGATGTGACCCGGGGCCTTGTCTTCTCTCAACGTGTCCTCCTTGCCCTCACAAAAAAGAAACTGACTCGAGAAAAAGCTTTCGACCTCGTACAGAAAAACAGCATGAAGGCATGGGACAATAATCTCGACTTCAAAGAACTGATCCACGCGGATGAGGACATCAAACGCGTTCTCAAACCCAAGGAGATAGAAGACTGCTTCTCGCTAGAACCTTATTTAGATAAAATTGACTATATTTTCGAGAGAGTGTTTGCCAATGAAAGTTAGAGTGCTTGTTTCTTTTAAAGACAGTGTTTTAGACCCTCAGGGACAGACCGTCAAGAATGCGCTCCACACGCTCGGGTACAAGAACATCAGCGATGTGAGACAGGGCAAGGTTTTTGAGATCGATATCATAGATATTTCCGATGCCGATATAAAAAGTATCATCCCAGAAATATCAAATAAGGTCCTGGCTAATCCCATCATAGAAAAGTTTACTTGGGAGATTCTTGACTAGATGAAATTTGGTGTTGTTGTTTTTCCCGGGTCAAACTGTGATTACGATACTTTTAATGTACTCCGAGACGTATTCCAGATGGAGACCGTGTTCCTTTGGCACAAAGATCACAATGTCAAAGATGTGGACTGCATCATCCTGCCTGGCGGATTCGCCTACGGAGATTACCTCCGGTCAGGGGC
>CAZEWV010000265.1:0-4319 GCA_964516025.1 uncultured Eubacteriales bacterium | reverse complement strand
CGTCAGCGTTGTCTTCACCGGTTCTGTTGTGAAGATACTGAGAAACAGGCTCGTGTGGAGCCAGATGTTCCAGCCAGCGTTCGAAATCTTCATGCAGGCCGCCTTCATCATCGTTGACAAAAACACTGGCTGTGATATGCATGGCATTGACCAGGCAGAGCCCTTCTTTGATTCCGCTTTCCCGGACAAGATTTTCAACTTCAGGTGTGATATTAATATAGTCCCGCCTTTTTTCGACATGAAACGTCAAATATTCAGTATGTGATTTCATCGGATTACCAGTCCTTGACCAGTGCCATGATGAAGTCGACCAGAGCATTGAGGTCATCACGGTGAATCTTTTCAATAAAGGAATGTGAATACGTTCCAGGCCAGGAGATCGGAATATTCACCGTCCCTTGAGAAACGAATACAGATCCATCAGTACCGCCGCGTGTATTCCCGAGATGAGTGGGGATATTATTCCGGCGGGCAATGTCCATCACTTTTTTGAATTCGATTTGTGGGGCAATATTGCTGCTGTCTATGGCACGCACTACAGCTCCTGTTCCTAAAGGGATATAGGCAAACCGCTTGGAATCGAACGGCCCATCGGATGAAACAAACGTATCCACAGGAAAAACATAATCCACATCCATGGTCTCAGCCAACCGGGAAGCACCATTAAGACCTATTTCTTCCTGAACATCCCAAGCAAACGAAACGGTTTTTCCTTTGATTTTTGTCCAATCAGTACGAAGGGATGCGGCCAGCAAAGCCGCACACCCAGCTCTGTCATCGATAGCTCTAGAGGACAAAATGTCATCTGAAAACTCAACAATCTCTTTCCGGATTGTTATGGAATCTCCCAGAGATATTCCTAATTTATTGACCTCTTCCTCATTCGAAACGCCTAAATAGATCTCTAAAAGTTGAGTAGAAAAATCTAAAGATCGGGCGTTTCTCTGCATATAATTTACCCGCGGAGAAACAACGCCTTCAACGGGTCCATCCTTTGTGTGCACTACAATGGAATGTCCTTCATACATCAAGGGAAAAAAGCCTCCCCTTCCTCTGACCTTTAAAGTCCCTGAAGGTGTGATACTCTCCACAATAAATCCTAGTTCATCTGTATGAGCCAAAAAAAGAATATGGGGGCGACCATCGCCTACAGTAAACCAGACATTGTCCATATCATCCCTTTGCACTTCGAGTGTTTCCGGAAGTGAAGTCTGGATAAAATCAGCCACTTTATCTTCAGCTCCGGATACACCTGGGATAAGAATGAGTTCTTTGAGCAGGCCCCATGATGAAATGTTATCCTCTGTATTCCCCTGAGGCGAACACGAAACCAGAGCAGATATTGCCATAAAAAGTAGAATTGTTTTTCCTTTCATTGAGTCCTCCTCACTGAAGCAGCATTGAAATAAGTTTCACTAGCGATCGAACATCCCTGAAATCGACGACCTCATTGGGAGTGGCCGGAAATTTTACTGGCAAAAACATCCCCGTGGCGTTTGTGGAGGATAAAAATGGAGCCATGAGCATGGATTCAATATTATTGACATTCTGTAAAGGGATACCACTTGTTGAGGCAGAGTCTATGATTATTTTAGCCATTTCTGAATCTGGACCTTCTGGTCTCACAAGGACCGGACCTCCTCCGAGAGACACATGATTTTCAACTTGACTGTCCATGGGATAGATACCGATAATTAGAATATGAGAAGCTGAAAGGTTCTTTTTTGCCAGCACTGCCCCCAATGCAGCTCTTGGTCGAGATCGACGCGCTGCAAGCTTAGTCTGAGCCATCCAGACAAACGTGGTTTTTTGTCTTAGAGTTTTAGACGAAAGATCAGCGGCAGCATCCAAAAGCAAAGATGTGCAGACCTTTGTTCCCAAGGAATGCCCTGATATCCGGTCATTAGCAAGATAGCTGATTCTGGCCAAAGGGGTAACAGAATCGAGCATCTCAATACCTCTCGCTTGTGCTTCTTCTTTTGAACGCACTCCAATATCTACCAGGGCATTTTCTAGAGAAAACACATTTTGGAGATCATTCCGCATTACACGAGAGATAATATGAAGAGAGGGAAGAGCAAGAACTCCAGAAACAGGCCCTGCCGCAGTCCAGACAATCATGGGATGTCCAAACTGGAAAGAGTCAAATAAAGGAGTGGAAACAGATACAGCTCTATCCAAATTCAGATAACCCCGGGAATCAAATCCACTAACGAAATACCCGGTCTCATCTATCCCAGTCAGCACAGCCAGATGTTCACCTCCCTCCCCTAAAGCTAAGTACAAACTTCCCAGGCTGTCTCTTTCAAAAGACAAATCGGCCGGAAGGAGTTTTTGAATAGTTGAAACCATACTCTCTTCGTACCCTGTCGGTGATGCGACATGAAATATTTCACTGAGAATTTGCTCGACATCATCCGAGTTTGCGTGAAGAAAAAATGAAAATACAAATAGAAATAAAATGATCCCGATCCTAAATTTTTTCATATGTTGTTTAACCTCCTTTTTCAAAATCACAGGTCAAAATACTATCACAAATTTCAAAAAATATTCAGTAAATTAATGATAAACATCCCCATTCCCGTGATTTTTTTTAGAGTTCTGGGAACAAGGCAGGCATGATGGAGAGAGGCGGAGCTACTTTAAAATTAAGCCGAAAGGATTTTTTCGGCTTTATCGATGTTTGAAACATCAATAATCACGGCTGTTGAATTTTTCTTCTTGCTCAGAGTCCCATAACAGTATTCGATGTTGACTCCTTTATTTCCCAGCTTTGTGGCCATTTCTGATAAAGCCCCGGGACGGTTTTCGAGTTGAACGAGAAGGACATCCCTGAGTTCAGTTGTATAATCCAGTTTGGAAAGGATTTTCATAGCTTTGTTGACATTATTGACCAAGAGTTTAGCCGTGTCTTGAAAAACACCAATGGCATCAATATTGATACCATTTTCTGCCAAGTGACTGCACATATCTCCCAGAGTCGAAGGTTTGTTTTCAAGGACGACAAATATCTCAGTGATTCTTTCCATGTTTTTTTCCCCTTTTTGTGGATTTTAGGATTTTTTATATTATCGCATAATGCAGAATTTCCCATTGATTTAGTCAAATTTCGAATAGGTCTTTAAATATTGGGCCCGAAAATACTTTTCTGCTTCCCCTAAATCCTTGAAGCTTAATTTTTGTTGGTGAAAGGAGAGAAGACCTCTGAAGTCATTGATCGTATCAAAACGTTTATCCTTCATCCAATCCCGGATTCCTTCAAGGAGAAGATTGATCTCATCCAGTCCTCTCTCGTAAAAAACGCTGCAGGCTTGAACGCTAGAAGCTCCGGCAAGAATCTGCTTGATAATGTCATCCGCGTTTTTAATGCCGCCGGAAGAGGCTATATCACATCTCAATCTATCAGCCAAGAGAGCCACCCATCTTAAAGACTGGGAATAATTACTTTTGCCCTTGATATTCTTTGTTTTCCAGCTGTTCACATCAATATCCGGCTCGAGAAACCAGTTGAACAGAACCAAGGCATTGGCCCCTTCATCGGCAAGTCTGCTGGCAAAATTTGGAATGGATGTGATTTGAGAAACTAACTTGATAGATACAGGAATAGGTACTTCTTTTTTTACTTTACGTAATATTTCAATGTGAGTGTTTTCGTATTCAGAACCGGACACATCCAGATCGATAGGGAAAAGATAGATATTTAATTCGAGAGCATCGGCCCCTGCATCATAAATCTGTTTGGCAAAACTCGGCCACAGCTTTGGAGTCTGGCAGTTGATGCTGGCAATAAGAGGGATATCCACTTCTTTTTTGGCTTCCATGATCGTCTGGCAAACTTTTTGAGGCGCATACTCAAGGAGACCACCTGAACGCAAGTAATCTAAGGCTTCAGGATGAATAGAATACCCTTCCTCCGGAACATCTCCTTTGATTAAAAATTGTTCTTCAAAGATGGATTTTAACACCACGGCTCCAGCCCCGGCATCCGCACATTTTCGTATTCCGGACACCGATTTAGTCAGATCACAGCTTGAAACAATTATCGGATTTCGGAGTGTCAAACCCATATATTTGATCGATAAATCAGACATTCACTGCCCCTTTCCTTTAATCACAAATATCATGCTGCTATTATAAATAATTTTCCTCCCCTTGTCTTGTCTCGCCATAAGCATTTTCCTTTCCGTGATTTCAAGAACGAGTTCTCCGTGAAGTGACTAGAAATCACGCTTCGTTTTTCCCAGCGAGAAAAACTCGCTCGGTTTCCGTCCTCACTCTCCTCCAGGGGAGGAACCATGCCCGCTCGTCCCCGTGAACGG
>CAZEWV010000264.1:0-4325 GCA_964516025.1 uncultured Eubacteriales bacterium | reverse complement strand
ATCTCTTCTCTTGGCATGATTTGAGCGTACCCTCCTCCTGTCGCACCCCCTTTCATCCCAAATACAGGACCAAGAGACGGCTCCCTTAAGGCAGCGGTCGCCTTTTTCCCCATCCTGTTGAAAGCATCAGCCAATCCAATCGATATTGTTGTTTTTCCCTCACCGGCAGGTGTCGGGCTCATGGCAGTGGCTAAAATTAATTTTCCTCTCTTGCTCTTCAATTTTTCTATTTTTTCCGGAGAGAGCTTGGCTTTGTACAACCCATATTTCTCTAAATTGTCGGCGGCTATTCCCAGTTTGGCCGCGATCTCGTCGATCGGTTTAATCTGGAATTTCCTCGCAATGTCTTGATCATCAGGCATGGGCCACCTCCTTTTTCTAATTTTATCCTCCAGAGAAAGGAATTACAAATCTATATAAATTGGGGACAGTCCCCAATTTATATAGATTTTGTTTTGAGCTGAAAAGCTGTCTCGCACTCGTCAAGAAGACCGCTGTCGGCAAAACTGAAATAGGTATTGTTCCCTATAATGATGTGATCGAGAACTCTAATCTGTACGACATTTGCGGCAAAAACCAGCTCAGTTGTGATCTCCTTATCGCTTTCCGACGGAGTGGGATCTCCCGATGGATGATTGTGCACAAAAATCAGCGAGGAGGCGTCGCGCCTCAGAGCCTCTTTAATGATCTCCCGGGGATAGACGGCACTGGAGTCAACAGTCCCTTCAAACACCGTTTTTTCCTCCAAAATTTGGTTTTTTGCATCCAGGAAGAGCGACTTAAACTTTTCTTTTTTGGAATCCCGGAGCGAATGATAAAGATAGTCAAAAACCTCTTTTGACGAACGACAGTAGGCCTGGGCCAGCATCTTTTCTCTGAGGAACTTCCGCGACACCTCTTGAATGAGCTTGAGCCCAAAGACATTGTGCGTCCCGATACCTTTGATCTCCATGAGCTGCTCGGCAGGAGCCTCCAGAACCCCCCTCAGTGTCTTGAACTTTATTAGAGCGTCTTTGGCGGATTGCTTGCAATCCTTCCTAGGAGTTCCTAGGGTCAGAAGGAGTTCGATGATTTCATAATTTAAAAATCCTTTTAGACCTGCATTTAAAAATTTCTCTCTTAGCCGGGCCCGATGCCCCTCCCGGACCTCAACGGATGAGGATGACCTGATTTTTTTTTCGTGTAAAACCATGCTGCCATAATAGTAGACGAAGAAAAAAAGGGAAAATTCGCACACCTCCCCCAGTTTTTTTCTTAAACTGGATTATTCACGGATCGAGGTTGCTGCAGATTCGAGGCATTGGCCCAAGAGCTGTGGTTTTCCACTGCGATTGGGTCATGACGAAGCAGATGTAGTAAGATCGATTCGCCCCCTTGGGGTAAAAAATTCCGACAATTGAAATAATGCTAGACAACAAACAAAGTGATGTTCCCGGATATCTCTAATTATGCATGATATCAAATTGATATCATTGAATATAAAGGAAGATGTCGGAAGTTTTTATCAATAATTCAGATTAGTCTTTATCTTCTGAGAAAAAGCCTAGTTTATGAAGCCTGTCGACTTCCTTGATCTTCAGACGGAGAAAAAAGATGAGAACTCCTATGGACAGCCAGATCCACCCCAAAAAAACATATATGGCCGTGGCCTGCTGGATGCCTGAAGGTGCCGGCACAATCGTTTCAACATCATCCTCCACTCGATCCCCTTGGCCCTTCTGAATAGAGGGGGCTTCCCGGCCAGCAATAAACTCTGCCTGCCCGATAGAAAAGACAAATGCCAGAAAAAAAATCGCATAAAGGGGAACGGCAACCTTCTTGTTCACAGCAAACTCCATATGGACATGATCACCATATACAGGATGAAAAGAAAGGCCGATGCTCTCACAATTTTCCCTTTCCTCTCTTCAGGCTTATTGTCGATCACGGGCAAAAAGAAGAACAGGAAAATTCCCAAAACGATGAGAAAAACCGCCAGTGTTTCTCCGCTTATAAAAAGGAGCTTAGCCGGAAATATCTTCAAGGTTTGAAAGAGGAACAAAAAGTACCATTCGGGCTTGATTCCCTCCGGTGCCGGCGCCATCAAATCTGCCGACTTCTCCAGCGAAGGTGGAAAAAAGATGGCCACTGTGAGGCAAACGCCAAAAAGGATCAGCCACAAAATGGATTCCCTGTAGACAAAATTCGGCCAGAACGGAATCTCCTTTTCCTTTAGCTTTTTTTGAGATTTTTCTGCATCTAGAGGAATACTCATCCCCAACTTCTGGATGAGATAGACATGCACCGCCAAGAGAACAAGGAGAAAAATGGGGAGGATGCAGACATGAATCCCAAAAAAACGGGTCAGTGTGTCCCCTGTCACATCTTCGCCGCCGCGAAGCAGTTTTGTCACCCACTCTCCAACGATGGGGATGGCCCTTGGGATGTCGGTCCCGACTTTAGTCGCCGAAAACGAAAGATCATCCCAAGGCAGAAGATAGCCCGTAAATCCAAACAGCAGGGAACAGAAAAGAAGCAGAACGCCGGTCATCCAGGTCCCCTCACGAGGCCGGCGGTAGGCTTTGTTGATCCAGATACTGAGGAGATGAATGAAGATGAAAGCGATCATAAAAGTAGCCGACCAGGAGTGGACAGACCGAAGTATCCAACCTAGGGGGACTTCGGTCATGATCCGGGCCACACTGGCATTGGCTTCTTCGAGGATGGGTTTATAGTAAAAAATCAACATAAATCCGGTCAAAACCTGGATGACAAAAAAGAGAAGAATGGCACTCCCGGTGTAGGACCAGATGGTGTGTTTGTGCTGGGGGATGGATTTATTTCTCAAGAACTGAGTCACGGTGGACAGGCCAAATCGTTCATCCAGCCAGCTCCTCATCCGCCTTACGTTCTTAATCTTTTTCACTCGACTCCTTCTTTTTTGATGATCAATTCTTCTCCCTCCACAGAAACGAAGAGCTGTCGAAGAGGTTTAGGAGGCGGTCCACCGATATTGAACCCGAATTCATCATACCATCCATTATGGCACGCGCAGAAAAATTTTCTCTGTTCGGCCATGTACTTGACATTGCAGTCCAAGTGCGTGCACACGCCCACAAAAGCCATAAGCGAGCCGTCATCGTTTTTCTTTAAGATACCCGGCTTGCTGCCCCAAGGGAACAATTTGGAAGTGTTGGGCGCGATATCCTTGTAATCGGCATAAAGAAGGAAAACTTCATCAGGCTCTTTGTAGGGAGGAATAACGAACCTCACAATAGGATACACAAGGGAGGCCAACATCGCACCCACCCAACCACCGATGAGGCCATTGAGAAATTGACGACGGCTAAAAAGTGAGTGCTTGAGTTTCATCGATTCAACCGGAAAAGACTTTTGACTTTTTCAACGACCATCTTACGCCTTAAGGCTTCAATTCCATCCGCAGGACGGACATCTTTGGGGCAGGCCTCATTGCATTTAAAAATCGTGTGGCAACCCCAGATTCCATCTTTGGTACTGACTCCCGCATAATCAGCAAACAACCGTTTATCCCGTGGGTCCTTGACAAATCTAAGGAGTTTAGCCAGGGCGGCAGGTCCGAGATAATCTTCGTTTTTGGACACCACAGGACAGGCGCTGTAACAGGAACCACAAAGTATACAGTTGACATACTGAAAAATTTTGTCTATCTCCCGGTCTTCGATTCTATATCCATTTTCAGGAAAATCCCCGTTTGATTCCACATAGGGTTTGATAGCATAAAGTGCTTTCCAGAAGGGTTCCATATCGACTACCAAATCCTTCTGAATCTCCATATTCGCCAGAGGCTCGATGACAATCTGCTGTGAATTGAATGATTGGATTTCTAGCCGGCAGGCCAAATCAAAGCGGCCGTTGATCACCATTGCACATGACCCACAAATGGCTTCGCGGCAGCTGTACCTGAAAGATAGAGACCCATCCTGTTCGTTGCGGATGGTCATCAATGCTTCGAGAACGGATTTGTTCAAATCTGTCTCGAAAAGGAAATTTTGAAAATAAGGAGATTCATCCGTCTCGGGATCAAACCGCAAAATCCTGAAAGTGTATTCCATCTAATACGTTCTCTCCACGGGCTCATATTTAGAGATGTTGACATCCCTGTAGCTGATCTCGGGCTTATTCTCCTTGTTGACCATAAGAGTGTGCTTGAGCCAGTCCCTGTCATTCCGCTCCTTGAAATCCAGACGGAAATGGGATCCACGAGTTTCTTCCCTGTTCAGGGCCCCACGAATAATCACTTCGGCCAGATCCATCATCGCTTCAAATTCGAATATATTCACGACTTCTTGGCTGTATTTGATGCT
>CAZEWV010000263.1:0-4327 GCA_964516025.1 uncultured Eubacteriales bacterium | reverse complement strand
AGTCTCGACATTCGACATTTCCTCGTGAAATGTCGAATGTCGAGACTTGACCCCTTCTAATAAGAAAACTAGTTCAGATTGATCAACTGACCGCTGCCTGAAATATTTGAGGTGATCGATGGCGAACCCTTGTAGTTAACATTTCCGGATCCTGAAATATCGACATTGAGGAACTGCCGGACAAAGACATAGCTTTCACCGGAACCGCTTATGCGAATATCACACCGTGTTGAATCGAGATCAAGCGCGCTTACGGTCCCGGAACCTGAAATATTAGTGGTGTGAACGGCCGTGTTTCCGGAGAGGCGAATTTTCCCGCTTCCTGATACGATGCTGGTAATTTGACCGGCCGTAACTTCCATCTCCATTCTTCCCGATCCTGAAACGGTAAGGGTCAAATCACCCGCCGTAAAGGGGGTCTGACCGAGCATCGTTCCCTCGCCGGAGAGAGAAAAAGCCCTCGCAGCAGACATGGAAACAAATATCTTTACTCTGGATGTAGGCCGATAATTCTGAGGGGATATAATCTCTAATGTCCCATCCGGTTTAACCGTGGTTTCGATGACTTCCAGTATGTTTTCATCTCCGATAATACGGAAATTTTGTGTGAATCCGACTGTAAAAAACAGGTCGGCACTGATCCCAATGCTGATGCTGTGGAAAGTACTCAGCTGGCGAATTTCCTCGAGAATTATTCCGGAACCACGAACGGTCTCTTTAAAAGCCCAATTGCATGAACTTAAAACCGCAGCAGCCAACAGCAAAACAATCCAGCGCTTTCTTTTTAGCAACACAACAAAACTTTTCATTGTCTTCTCCCTATATGAACTTTTTCTTTATATCCCAATCCAGACAGAGAAACTCCAAAAACGTTTCTTCAATCCCACTTCTTTATCCGTAAACACCCAGTTGAGCCCTCCCTTGAACTGGAGGAATCTTGTGACGCGGAAAACAGCACTGATCCCTGGTGAAAAGATGTAAAAATTGGTATTCCAGGAATCTCCAAAACCCAATAATGCTTCAGTTTGAATATGGAATGAGTTGTTTGGAAAGGCCGTGTACGCCAAATAAAGCCCGCCGTAAGCCGGCCGGCCCGGAGAAAAATCGACATCGATGTCAAACGGCTTGAGATCGGCATACGTTCTTCCATAGACTCCGACGCCCAGGGAATATTTTCTATTGAACAGAAATCCGGCCTTCCCTCCCACCAAAACTCCTCGCTCCCCATAAATAAGTGTTGATACAGTGCTGGCCTCTACAAAGAAACCTATTTTGTTGCGAATCTTTAAGATATTTTCTCTGATTTTGACGTCTCTATCTCCTCGAGGAGTCGTGTAGATTTTCTCCGTTTCTACAAATTCCTCACTGTCTATCATACACTCTTTGTCCTTGCGCAGGTTGACAGAAGATTCATACACTTGACCATCAATGATATTAATAATGCGGTATTTTCCTTCTTCAAGGCCCAATTCAATCCTTCGCCCGGAAGGCTTTGTCAATTCCACGACCAGCAGATTATTTTTATCATGGATAAAAATATTCCCTATGAGATCAGGAAGAAGAACCAATATAGCCGCACTTTGACGGATATCGGTCAAGACCACATCTCCTCTGCCTGACAGTTGGATCTGTGTGTTGGGATGCTGAGGTCCACTCAAAGTCTTGGTGGTTTGAGACAGAGTTTCATTAAAAGCAAACTGGTAGGCTTCATTCAACGTGACTCTCCCATCTTGAGTGACATCGGCTGCACCTCTTAAACCGGAAACAAGATAGTGAGTGAAGAATGATCCGTTAATATAATCTGACTCCTGCGAAACTTCGTTCGCGGAGCTTGAAGACATGAAAGCATAACCTTTCATATCATAAGCTGTATCCAGCATAAACGGCTGCCTTTTTTTCCCGCCTTTAGTCCTAGTAAAAGCTCCCGATGCACAGGAATCAAGGATGGCGATACGGACATCGGCTTCGATGCTGTTGATTATCTCCCTGAGGTCCTCATAAGACACTTTTTCTTCACCGAGGAGGATATTTTTATCATCAGAATGCCCCGAATAGTAGAAAAAGAATTCTAAACGTTTGTTTTCGGGCCTCGATTTCTCGATTTTTGCCTGGAATCGGCCCAGCTCAGTGAACAAGGATTTCGTGTCGGGTTCCGCCAAAAAAAGGCTGTTTTCACGAGTGACTCCACCCAGCTCATTAAAGACCTTGAGGAATGATTTTGCATCGGAGAGAGCATACCGAAGCTGTTCCCTCTCAGTGCCACCGTTGTTTGCCCCCACTGCGACAACATAACGTTGAATAACGGTTAGATCGACTTTTTGATTGTCGTGCTCCGCAGAGAGCGCAAAACCTTGAATGACAAATAAAATAAGCACGGTGCATAGGCCTTTTTTACTCATGGATGTTCTCCTTTTTAAGCAGTACGGAATATTGACTATAAGAGTTTGAAAGTTGAAGTTTTTCATGTCTTGCCCTCGGTGAATCATGAGCAAGCATTTTTGCTGTATCTATGATGCCCTGAACATCGATCTCAGATTTTGAAGTGACAAAGAAAAATCGTTCATAGTCCGGAGCTTCATCCAATTCGTAAGCTAATGACAGCAGGACTATTTTTTGGTCACCGAGCAAAGCTGAATCCGTGCCATTTTTAGGGTAATGAAGTGTGACTGTGCCATTGCCATCATAAGAGAGGATGACACCATAGTTATCATTTGCAGATCCATAAGCAATCTGCAAGAGATCTCCGGCTTTGGCCTCATCTCCATCTTTCAGGAGATCGGCATCACTGTCATTTTTTCTGTAGATGAGCAAATGAGGCTTGGATCGATCGATGTCTTCAATTCCTTTTATCCTGGTTCCATCTGGAAATGAAAAACTGAAATCTTGATTCGGACTGTTAAGAACGAGAAAAAGGATAACAAAAGCAGCGGATAATGCCGGGATGGCATAAAACAAATGCCTATTTAAAAAAGGTTTGGTTCTCTCACTTTTGTTGGCTTTTTTCTCCTGGATCCTCCTGAGGATTTTTGGAGTCATATCCGCAGATTTGTACTGCTGTAGGATCCCTTCGTTAGACCGTTTCAAGAAATGAATACGTTCCTGCAGTTTGGAATCTGTCTTCATTTGATCTTCGATTTCACGGATCCTCTTTTCCGGCAGCTCACCAAGGAGATACCTTTCCAGCTCCCAGTCACGCACAGGATTAGTTTTCAAAATACTTCTCCTTCTTGATTTTCGCTCGTGACCGTAATTCCCTGATACGTTTGCGAACGCCTGATTGGGATAGACCAACTTCTCGAGCCACTTCGGGAAGGGTCATCCCGTCCACAAAATGCAGAACAGCGATCTCCCGTGTGGATTTCTTTTCTCCCTTGAAAATGCGTTCTAAGAGATCTCTGAAAACAGAGCGGTCCTCATTCTCATCATAAAAAGTGATCTTCCCAAGAATATCCTCATCGTGGATTGTCGGGTGGACGTTTTGATATCTGAGGATGTTCAAGCACACATTGGTCGATATCCGGTAGAGCAAGCTGGACGGATATTTCATTTTTAAATGTTTCTCATAGATAATGAGTTTCGTAAAAACTTCCTGCATGGCATCGAGGGACTTGTCTTCATCTCGAAGAAGCTGACGGCAGCGCCTGAGCACCATAGGACCATATCGTGTATAAAGCTCATTGATTTTGACATCCATTGATTCTGTTCCCGGAAC
Organism: uncultured Eubacteriales bacterium; assembly: GCA_964516025.1. GTDB lineage: Bacteria > Acidobacteriota > Aminicenantia > Aminicenantales > Aminicenantaceae > JAUWVG01. Next base: position 615 of record CAZEWV010000263.1, on the reverse strand, counting down.
CTCTCCTCAACACTTTCGATCTTCATATATATATAAACACTTCACCGGACCAAAAGTGTCACATTTATTTTACATCTAAGAAAGGGTCAAGTCTCGACATTCGACATTTCCTCGTGAAATGTCGAATGTCGAGACTTGACCCCTCTAAGAAGCGAAGTCTTAAGAATTATTTCAAATCAAAAGTTTTCGTGTGGATTCCGCCTTTGACACAGTCCAGTTTGACCGTGATGTTTCCTTTCCCTTCGACGAGAAAATGATAAATAACTTCTCCTTTGCTTGGCACACCGGTCATCAGCTTCAGATTTTTCAGGTCCTTTTGATCGATAAAGGTCACATCATCAGGGCTGCCACCACGACCTCGGAAAAACCGCCTAAACTGCCGAGGTATGCCCGCAGGCATACCCGATTCCTGTGTCTGTCCCGCTGCCAGGACTTTCACATTCCCGTCGATGGACAGGATGTCCGGCCTTTGAACCTTGTTCGCTACGGCAGCCTGAGACAACGTCGGCATCAGACGTTTGTTGTAGAGAGACACTTTCAATCTGTGGAGGTTTCCGGAAATCTTTTCCGAACTCACACTTTTAATAATCGGCATAGGCATTTCATCGGCATGAA
>CAZEWV010000262.1:0-4350 GCA_964516025.1 uncultured Eubacteriales bacterium | reverse complement strand
CTTGATTTTTGCTTGGATTTCCTTTTTATTCACGAACTTATGATAACAACAATCCAATATGAAGACAAGTGGGATTCCTGTATGACAGCCTTTATTTCAGCTTTTTGATCCGCCGATAGGGTGCTAATTCCGCCCGCTTCTCCTTCGCATCCTCGACTTCCGATATCCCTTGATCGGTACCTTTCCAGAGGGAGAGGATTTTTTAACTATCCCCTTGGTTTTTTCAGTTCCACAAAAGGCGGGTAATCCTCCAGGCTCTCAAAATCAATGTTCCAATAAAGGATGCTATAGGTTCTGCCCTCTGCAAGTGAATCACGGATGAGCTCAACCGCTTGCTCTTTATCACCCAAAAGAGTAGCGATTCTTGCACACCAGTATGTGTTTGAACCGTGTAGATATGGCCTATCTATGTTTTTTAATTCCTCAGAAATTCTTTTTGCTTCCTCTTTGTCCCCCATCCGTGCAGCCAGAATGCCTAGATAGCCAAGGTTAGTTATGGAATCAGGCCGTTCATCATACAATTTTACAAAGAGTTCGTAAGACTCCTCCCATTTCTCGAGATAGTATAGAATTCCAGCTATTGCATACCTATGATCTCGTGTGTTTTTTTCCTCCTGGGGACGGCCCTCATACCATTTTAGAGATCTATTCAATATCTGGAAGGAAGCTTCAAGATATCCATGCGCTCTTAACAATTCTCCCGTATCTCTCATCAGCTCCCCTTGAGTCCACGACTGAGGTGGAAATGTAAAACTTTCTTCAATGGCACGATTGATTTCATCGATTTTTCCAAGAGCTGATAAAGCACGTATCTCATACCACAAGGTTCCCATGCGTTCAGGGTTTAGTTGTCGGCTTCTTCGAGCCTCCTTGAGTTCCTGTTTATGCAACCCGAGAGTGTGATAAGCCAAGGTTAAATTATTCCAATACCCCAACCAGTCATTTACAAAAGGATCATCCAGATTGAGAGCCTTGAGCTTCTCGATGGCCTCCTTGGGACGGTTTATCCGGTTGGCATTTAGGGCAATTGAATAATTAAACCATGTGGTTCCATGCAGATCAGCAGCCCGCCTTTGAGCCCGATATTGACCTTCACGATCGCCGCGGAGTAAGGCACCTGCATAATCAATAATAAACATTTCAGTTATGGGATCTAGTTCCTCTCGAATCTCTACGGCATGGTTGATGAGTTCTTTTAGATCATCCCATCTTCCATAATTCATATAGTATGACCCTATTCCAGTCATGGGGTATTTGAAATCCGGATCCAGAGTCATAGCCCGAGTAAAATGTGTCACAGATCTTTCCTGCTTTCCTCCTATAAACGTATCCATTCCAAGTTTTAATTCCTTGTATGCATCGATTGTGGGAGGCTTTACTCCTAATTGAAGCAGTATCTTGTAATCCTTATCGTTTAAAAATGCCAAGGTTCCCATCACTTTCTGCCGAAGCAATCCCATTGTTATGTCAGGTTCGTTTGCAGGACCACTTATGGGGTCCAGGGCATAGAGGATTTTCTTGTTTATGGCGTCTGTAATTTGAGACTGAAAATGAAGGACATCTCCCTGGAGATAATAAGCTCCGGATATGACTTTGCCTGCATCCGTCTTTTGTGCAATGGACTGAACATAGTCACCTTTCTGGAATTCTTGTGATAGCGTAACGACGGCTGAGACAGGGACAACTTCAAAAGGGCCGATTTCTTTTATTCCCTGAGTTATCCAGTCGCACGCCATCCTCCCCAATTGGTCAAGCTCCGTGCTGCCGGTCTGGTTTTCAAAGATGCCTACAGCAACAAGGTCTGGGTCGAGGCTTGAACCCCTCTTCCATATAAACAAAAGAGCCACTATCACAACAGCCACAAAAGCAATTGTGGGCAGTACTGCTCTTTTTAAACCGAAAGTGACCGTGATTTCCTTTGATGTGATGGATTTTCTTTCCGGGATCACTCGGTCTGTTGTGGGGAGACCTTGTTCCAGTTTCTCAAGCTCAGATCTTACCTCATTCGCACTCTGATACCTTTTATCTTTTTCCTTCTCCAGACATTTGAGGATGACACTGCTGAGATCATCCGGGATCTGCGGATTGTATTCCTTTGGGTTTTTGGCAAAATCCCCTTTATGCTTCATGGCGACAGATAAAGGAGTATCTCCTTCAAAGGGTAGCCGGCCTGTTGTCATCTCATAAAGGATGACTCCCAAGGAATAGATATCCGATCTCTGGTCAACCTCTTTAGCCTCGGCCTGTTCGGAGGACATGTACTCAGGTGTTCCGATCATAACACCGGAACCTGTCATTCCCTTGCCTTTGACTGTTCTGGCAATCCCGAAGTCCATGATGCGGGCATTGCCGTTATCGTCTATCATGATGTTGTTGGGCTTTAGATCGCGGTGGACGATTCCAAGACGGTGTGCTTCTTCCAGTCCCTCGCAGATCTGATTGGCTATGGAAATGGCGGTCCCCGTGTCCAGCCGCTTGGCTCTCCGTATAAACTTCTTTAAATCCCCGCCGCCTACATACTCCATGGTGATGTAGTAATTATCTTTTTCTCTATTCAGATCGTACATCCGGCAGACGTTTCTATGGCCGATCTTGCGGGCGGTGGTTAATTCATTCCTGAAGCGTTCGATGGCCTTTTTATCTGAAGCGATTTCGGGTTTGATGAGCTTGAGGGCGATCTTTTCCTTTGTCTCTTTATCAAGGACTTTGTAGACACGTCCCATGCCACCTTTTCCCAGCTCTTCAATGATCTGGTAACGTTCTGCAAAGGTAGTACCTGTATCTAATTCTTTGATGGGTGTTTCAAGGGTTTTAGTGAAAGAGACGGAGATTTCCTTATCTTTAGGACCCGACCTCTGGACGGACCCAGTAGGTAGTGGCGTCGCACATTTATTACAAAACTGGCTATCCCCGGGATTTTCAGAATGACATTTCGGACATTTCATGTCTTAAAGATTTTGGTCAGAAATTATTTATACACAGCCCCACGGATGTCAATTTTAATAACCTTAATGATATTTTTTTCTTGAGAATAGACAACTCTATACTTTCCGACCCTTAATCGAAATATATTCTTTGCTTTTTTCCCTTTGAGCTTTTTGATATCCCCTTCAGCAGGTAGTTTCTCGATGTCAGAAACGATTTTTCTCATTACTTTTCGCTCAAGCGATTGAAGATATTTCAGGCTTGTTTTACTGTAGAAGAATTTCATATGCCAAGATTCTTTTTTGCCTCCTCGGAAGTGACAAATTCATCGCTAGAAAGAATCTCCAAGATTTCCCTTTCCTCTTTGGCTGATAGGAAAAGATCCTCTTTTCTGCCGATTTTCCTGTCTATCCATTCCTTGAGCGACTTTCGAATAATCTCGGATATGCTCTCATCCCGAAAAAAGGCTAATGCTTTGATTTTTTTGTAGAGATCCTCATCAATGGTGATGTTTAGTCTTTTCAATGCTCTATCCTCCAGTACATATATACGTATTTATGTATCGAATGTCAATTTCCTTAATTTTGATACCGCGTTTCACCAGTTCTTGTTAATTTTGATTTATAGCCTCCAGCCTCTTCTTAGCATCCTCGACTTCAGGGAGACCTGGATCGGCGTCTTTCCGTAAGGTCAATTCCAGGTGCTTCCTCGGTGCTTCCTTCATTAACTGTTGTTACTGAGCCGAAGACCATGAAAACTTCACTACTCGGACCCGAGTTCTCAAAAACATGAAAACCCACCAAAAAAGGATTTCCAGTGCAGAAAAGATTCCCCGAAAGCTGAGTGGTTTTTTAGCCAATCCGGCCTGCATCGCAGGTGTCCGGATTTCATCCCCGAATCTTAAGGCTGAATGCGGCCGAACAAAATTATAATAACACATTTGTAATGCAAGATTGTCAGCAAGCATCTCTTTACGTCTAGAATGACATGCAGTTCGGCGTCCTAAATACGCACAACCCTGTCGGATAGTAAGATTAAGTCGTTCTATGAATGATGTGTTAATTGTGGTGGAATCTTCTGATTCAAACAGGAGTTGTTCCATCTTTTGTCTGGTCCCAATGATCAATCGATGTTCTACATTGATGACACGATTCTTCCTGCGTTTCTTGATAACTTGCGCATACAAACAAATATAGTTCAAAAGGTTTTTTGTAGCCCAAGAATAAGGCTCAAAACCATCTGTTGTGAAAATAAATGGATTAACAATCCGGCAAGAATCGATCACTTGATTCAGGAGTGTTTTAATATTTCGATAATTGCGGTTCCCTACAACCTTGGAGATCCATATCCGGGACCAGACTTCGATTGCTACAAATATCCACACAGGCTTCTTCTTTGTCCTTGTGAAAGTGCAAATTTCATCAG
>CAZEWV010000261.1:3063-4351 GCA_964516025.1 uncultured Eubacteriales bacterium | reverse complement strand
CATGTGACGGCGCTTTCGATGGGCTGGCACATTGTCTTGAAGTTTACTACGGAGCGAGCCGTGAATCTTTGGACAAAATTGAAGAGGTAGCTCTCACGGGAATCGAACTCATTCTTGCTTGGTTGGAGACAGCTGTAATTGATCCGGCAAATCTTGAAGCTCGAGAAGCTCTTGGTCTTGCGACCGATCTGGGAGGATACGCCATCATGATGGGTGGAACAAACGGGGCTCATCTCACAAGCTTTTCTCTTGTCGACATTCTCAGCCACGGCCGTGCCTGTGCCATTCTTAATCCTTACTACACCGTATTTTTTGCTCCGGCTATCCAACACCAACTCCACCGGCTCGCTGAGCTTTTTACAAAATACGGCCTGATGTCTTCTGAGAGTTCATCTCTGGATGGAAGAGAGCTCGGAGTGGCTGTCGCCAAAGGTTTGATCACCTTAAGTAATAAAGTCGACATCCCAACAACTCTATCGGAAATCGAGGGGATGGATGAATCTTTTATCGAAAAAGCTCTCACGGCGGCGAAAAACCCTCAGCTGGAGTCTAAGCTGAAAAACATGCCGGTTTCCCTCACGGCAGCCCAAGTGAATGAGTACATGCGCCCTATTCTCCAGGCTGCCTTGACAGGTGATTTTAATTTAATCAAGATGTTTATGTAGTCAGAGGATGCCCAGACAATGAAAACCGTTCAACTCAATCTCGGCCGCACAAGCTTTACTATTGACGTCCCGAGTCAATCGGATATTCTCTCTATGGGAACTTGCTGTCCTCTAGAAAACCCAGGACAAGAAATCAACAACGTTCTGATTAGACCAAACTCCGGTCCTTCCTTAAAGACCATAGTCCGACAAAAACTCAAAAATTCACCACAAACCAAAGCCGTAGTGGTCCTTTCTGACATCACACGTCCGGTGCCCTACCGAGGAGAAGAAGGCATCCTGCTCCCAATTCTCGAATTATTAATGGACGCTGGACTGCCTCCAGCTCAAATCCGACTGCTTATTGCTACAGGCACTCACCGTCAGATGACTGAAAAAGAGCTGCAAAGCATGCTCGATCCAAGAATTTTTTCTCTCGGATTAGAAATACTCCAGCATGACTGCCGGGATCCACGACAACTGATTCGGTTGGGAAACACAAAGATCGGCGGAGACGTCTTCATCAATAAAGCCTATATGGAGTGTGAGATTAAAATCCTTACCGGACTTGTTGAGAGTCATTTCATGGCCGGTGTTTCAGGGGGGAGAAAATCCATATGTCCCGGTCTCCTCAGCGAAGCCTC
>CAZEWV010000261.1:0-2963 GCA_964516025.1 uncultured Eubacteriales bacterium | reverse complement strand
CCTATTATCAAAGACAACGGGATCTGTATTTTGGCAGCACACCATACTGATCAAGATCCCATCGGAGGGGCAAATTATAAGCAAATGATGCGATTTCTCGGGGAAGTGGGGGCAGAGATATTTTGCCAAAAGATTCTCGATTCATCATGGACATTTGTTCCTGAGCAGTGGGAAGCCCAAATGTGGACACGACTTTTCAGCAAAACGGCTCCGGAAAATCTCCTTTACTGCACTCTGGACATCTCCAAGGAAGACTTTTCTTGGCTCCCGGGAAGAGATGCACGCACAATAGCTCCGGAAGCAGAAAACCTCCAGGAGTTGGTCTTTGAAACCCTGAATTGGGGGATCAAAAAGAAATCAGAAGAGTTGGAAAGAGATCCCTTAGTGGCCGTTCTTGCCGACGGCCCTTACGGCATTCCTTTTATTGAATGAAGGGGAAGGAGAGGGAGCCAGGTCTTTATTTCATTCGGAGGAGATCAGCTTCTGCAGCGATAAATCCAAAGGCCGGCCAGTACTTGGTCTCGACAATTTTTTCAAAGTAAGACTTGGCCGTGGCCTCATCATCATTGTAAAGATACCAACACCCGATCCCATATCCAAGGGTGGCTAATTCCAGGTCCGAAGCTTCATCTAAAACAAAGATATCTTCCGCGGATTTCTGGCCTTTATAAAAATTTAATAGATCATAATAGGACTGGTTTTCCTCAACATCCATCCCTTCAATAATATTGTTTAAAACTTTTATGGCATCATCCATTCTTTCCAGCCGGCGTAGAGTCATATAGAGCCAGTGGGACACAGCCACTTTCGACTCATCGTCCCTGGAGACACCTAAACAGCTCTCGTATGCGGATAGAGCTTTTCCAAAATCACCATTAAGAAAATGGGCCAGACCCAGATGATACCAAATATCAAAATCTTGGCTGTTCAGCTCGGCTGCTTTGGAGAGGTCCTGGACGGCCCTATCGAACCTCCGTATAGAAATGTAGCGGTGTCCACGATGCCTGTAGAGCATAGTATAGTCGGGATAATTTTTTATTCCCCCCGAGTACACATCGATGGCTTCATGATAACGCCAAAGGTAGGCCAGTCTTCTTCCGTAAAGGATAACATTTTCCGGATCTTCAGGTTTAGATTGGAGAGATTCCCAGGCTTCGGCAAGATCTGTTTTCAATTGGACAAGAGCTTCTCCTTTTGCCGGTACTGCAAAATGTTTTTTTCCTAAAAGAGAGATAATTTCAGGCCTGTCCAGACTTTCTTCCGTCGCTTCTTGCCAAAAGGCAGAGACAGATAAGCTCCAACATCCAAGAAAACCGAAAAGGAATAATATAGCTAAGAGGTTCCTTTTACTCATAACGACTCCTATAAAATTTTATTAAGTCATTCATATCTTGAAAAACATCCTTTGTCAAGGTAGGATTGGTTTTATAAATGATTTTATCTGAATGCTAACTTTTTGGATTTTTTTATTTGGTAGAATGGACCACGGATAAGATAAAAAACAATGGGGATAAAACCAGATGCTTCGAGTATTCCCAATGTTTTGCTCGACAGAATTATAACATCAAACATAGCAAATATCAGAGGTATAAGGACAAGCGGAGCCCATAAAAAGGCTGCAACAAAAAAGGCTCTATATAACTTGGGGAAGCCTATCCTACTTGTCATGATGAAAGACAGGCAGATAATAAAGATACATGCAGCATAGGGTTGATATCCAAACGAAAAGGAATTTTTATCACTCGGTCCTAGAAGGGAACACATCATTATTGTGGAGATGGCGGCTAAAGGTAATGGAAATCCTCGGAAATAGTCAAGAGTATGGTGCTTTCTGACGAACCTCATCAGCCTGCTTAAACCTGAAACTCCGAAAATAAAAAGACTCCCTACAATGAGGAAATCGAGATGAGAAGCCAAATCGGTTCTAAGAGCATTTTGATTGAAATTGGCGTAGAAAAGCATTGTAGGCGCAAGACAGAATGATATCGAATCCGAAATAGAATCCACATGTCTTCCGAATCTATGCGAGCTTCCTAAGCGTCTGGCAACAGCGCCATCCAATCCATCGAGACCAAAAGCGATAAAAATAAGGAGAGAGGCCTGCATATGCCTTCCTCCCATTATGAAGAAGATAGCAGTCAGACCACAAATTCCATTGCCCATTGTCACAATATCAGCAGGGGAAATTCTCATTGTCTTTTTTATGTTTTAGTATGCGCCAGAGTCGAGCTGCCGGCTTTCACTCTCTGATGTAAATGCACACTCACTTCGGCTTTCTGGGAAGGAAGAAAGATGTCAACCCGTGAGCCGAATCGGATAATGCCAATCCTCTCGCCCTTCTTTAACATTAGTCCTTTCGTTATATAAGGGACAATTCTCCATGCAAGGATTCCCGCGATCTGGACGATAGTGATCTTTCCGATGGCCGTATCCAGATGAATTTTCTGCCTTGAATTCTCTGTGGCCCTGCTTAAAAAAGCCATCGAGTGTTTTCCTCGGATTCTCTCGATGCCCACAATTTTACCGTCAACGGGCATCCGGTTGACGTGGACATCGAACAGATTCATAAATATGGATATTCGAGTTTTCCCATCACTTTCTGAAATATCCATTATCCTACCGTCCGCAGGAGAGACTATCTCAGAACCTATCTTTCTTACCGGATCTCTAAAAAAAAATAGGTTAAAAAGTCCAAAAAAAAAGAACAAAATTGTTAAAGGAATCAAGTTAACTGCCCCAAAAAAAAATGCAAGCAGAATTGGAGAGAAAATGATATGTAGGGATTTTTTAGCTATCATTTCCTGCCGAGAAAAGAGCGAATTTATGAAAGAATCTAGGAATTAATAATATTTTTTTCCAGTCAACATCGGACATTATAAGTCACAAAAATAGAATATGTCAAGAAGGGGTCAAGTCTCGACATTCGACATTTTAAAATGTCGAATGTCGAGACTTGACCCCTT
>CAZEWV010000260.1:0-4393 GCA_964516025.1 uncultured Eubacteriales bacterium | reverse complement strand
TATGGGATCGGATCTGTCCTATGAAGACATGATGGAGGATCCCCAACTTCTCAACCATTACGAAGCAAATGTCATCGGGGAGGAAACTCTTCTTGACCGGGCCTGCTGGGTGCTGGAACTGACGTCCAAAGTTGAAGACATAGCTTACCATTCCCGAAAAATCTGGGTGGACAAGGAAAGATATATCTCCTTAAGAGAAGATCGATTTGCCCGGAGTGGGAAACTGCTCAAAACATTCGAAGCCGGTGATGTCAAGCGCATTCAAAACAGATGGATCCCCACACATATGGTTTTTAAGGATGTTCTAAAGGGTGGTGAAGGAACCGAATTCATTTTAGAGTCCATAGAGTTTAATGCCGTAATCCCCGAGCATGTTTTCACAAAAGCATCACTACGGTAGAAGAATTGGGGCCAATTCTTCGTATTTCTTGATGAAAAAGACAAGAACCGTTAAAATAGAATGTGCAGGAACAGCTGTTCATGACAGAAAAACGCTTTATTCTCTACTTACTTCTGCCACTTTTTCTTATGATTCCAAGCTGCCGGCAGGAGATAGTGCCGGAACCCTACAAGCCCACTCATGCCCATGATGCCTATCGGCACTCTCTCCAAGAGGCCAACCTTACAGATTCGGCACTAGGCCGGGACTGGATCTCCTCAGCAGAAGAGGCCCTAAAAAAACCTATTGATATCTCCCTTCCTCTTGAAGAAGTTTTTTACGTCTCCCCTACCAAGACTTTAGCTGTAGCCTACCGCTTTGATGTCAAAAGAGGACAGAAGATTGAACTGGAAGTTTCGGTCGAAAGCGCAAAATCTTCACGTCTTTTCATAGACTGTTTCCGTGTGCGTGGAGAATCAGAAGAAGACTGGGTTCTCGTGGCCAGCGCCAACGAAACCGAGAAACGTCTTGTTTATGAACCTCGGCGGGACGCCAAGTACATTATCAGACTGCAGCCCGAACTCCTTCGGGGAGGGCGTTACAAAGTCACGATGCAGAAAGACGCATCGCTGGATTTCCCAGTTTCCGGTAAAACCAGCAGCGCCATATTGAGCGTGTTCGGAGTACCCCGTGATGCAGACCGGAGAGTACACAATGGAGTCGACATATTTGCGAGACGACACACCCCAGTTCTGGCTCCATCGGATGCTCAGGTCAGGCGCGTGGGAGAAAATGATCTTGGTGGAAATGTCATCTGGCTGTACGACTCGAAGCGCTCCATCACACTATACTTTGCCCACCTGCAAACCCAGGACGTGGAATCTGGCACGCAAGTAAAAGCCGGACAACAAATCGGGACCATGGGGAATACGGGGAATGCCCGTACGACCCCACCACACCTCCATTTTGGCATTTACGCCCGGGGAAGCGGACCCGTAGATCCCGCCCCCTATATTACAAAAATAAAGGATACTCCTAGAAGTGTCTCAGCCGATCTTGAAATGCTGGGCCGCTGGGCCAGGTCCAAAGAATCGGACATCTCTCTGAGGATTTCAGCCAGCGGGAACTCTGACCGGATTATGTCTCTTAACCAATATTCCCCCATGAGAATTCAGGCGGCCGTTTACAGATGGTACCGTGTCCTTCTTCCGGACGGCATTTCCGGTTTTGTCTATGAAGACAGTATAGAACCTATCGACGAATCTCTAGAAAATCTTCAAGCCTTAGCGAACCAGGAGGTTCGAGAAACTCCCTTTTTGAATGCTCCGGCCAAAGAGGTGTTGGAGAATGGAGACATGTTTGCAGTTCTTGGATCGTATGAGGGATACTGGCTGGTCAGAACCTCTCAGGGAAAAACCGGATGGATGTCCATCCCCTCCGCCTCCCTCGACGATAAATAATTTTGTTCTATTACAAATATCAATAGTCCGGAGATTGGCGGTCGATGACGGTAAGAGGACCTTTCAAATCTACCCCTTGTCCTATCACTTGGATCTCGTATGACCCAGGGTTCAGGTATTCGATGTAACGATAAAAATAGGCTTCCGGGCTGTCCACTTTTTTAGTGATAAGATCCCAGCGAATCTGATTAAATCCTTTCCCGGCATTAAGTTTTTTTGACCACACGACAGCCTCATCTTTATCGATTACATTGATGGTCACGTCGGCATCTTGAGTCAGATAAAAGGTGATCGGGACTTTTTCCGCTGTGCTGGCCCTGAAATCCCTATGGGATTCATTGATCCAGGGTCTGCGCACCACGGGCGTCTCAAACATAAACGGACTGGTTAGAATTCCATTTTCAAAGGCCCGCTGAATTGGCTCGATATTCATCTTGTAAATCCCCCTGCCGTGAGTCCCCACAACAAGATCCATCTCTCTTTCCTGGATAACAAGATCACTGATGGCAGTGGCGGCCATCTCCGGGCCCAGCAGAGACCAGCTTTTTCCTCTATCCACAGACACATAAACACCACGATACAGACCAGCATAGAGAATATTTTCATTCACCGGATCTTCAAGGATGACATAGGCCGTCTCATCAGGAAGATTAGAAGAGATTGACATCCAGTGTTGACCATAATCCTCCGAAACAAATAAATGATTCTTCAGATCATCATTGTTGATGCCGGGAACAGCGGTATAAACCCGGGATTCACTGAAACGGGAGGGGCAGATGCTCCGGATGTATCTGTCCGGAAGCCCATTGGAATATTCTGTCCACTCCTGCCCATCATTTTTCGTCACCCAGAAAGCGCCTCCATCTGTACCCGCATAAAGAAGCCCAGGCTTTAGAGGTGATTCGGCAATAGCGCCGGTCGCCGTTGATTTTTTCTTCTCATCCACTGACACAGCCAAATCTGGGCTGATGAGTGACCATGTGTCTCCCCTATCCTGGCTTTTAAAAACATAATTTCCGGCATGATAGAGGCAAAGATGGTTATGCGGGGAAATGAAATAAGGAGTGACAAAGGTGAAGGACAGGCTGCCGGAATGATTTTTCGGCAGCCTGGGACGTATAGATCTCGAGCGGCCGGACTCCATATCTTTTCTCCTCGCTCCTCCGTTCTGCGACGAAAAATAGACCGTATTCGGATCTTCCGGATCCGGAAATGTAAAGCAGCCATCCCCTCCGGCCCAGGAATCGAGCCAGACATATTTCCATCCATCCGAGTATTTGGGATTCCACTCCTTGGCCGGACCGAATACAGACGCATCATCCTGAACACCGCCGTAAACATAATAAGGATCTCGGTTATCGACGGAAATGTCATAGAATTCCCCGGTAGGGATGTTGTTGTGATGGAGCCAGGACTTTCCCTTATCGTAACTAACGTATAATCCGCCATCGTTACCGAGAACCAGGTGATCGGGATTTTGAGGATTGATCCACATCTCGCAGTGATCCAGATGGAGAGGTTCAGCCCTGTTGGGAAATAGATGAAAAACATCCCCGGCAACCAGGTCAAAGGTTTTTCCACCGTCCGTGGTGTGCGCAATCCTGACACCCAGAGCAAAAAACTCCTCGTCATCCCTGGGATTCACATAACAGTCGGCAAAATACCAACCAATGCGTGAAAATATTTGGAGTTCATCCCGATGGGTTCTGTTCCACGTTATCCCTCCATCCGTGGATCGGTAGACTTCCGCATACATTCTGTTGTCCTTATTAAAATTGTCGACCAGAGCGTAAATCTTTTCCGGATTCGACCAGGAGACAGCCAGACCGATTCGGCCAGTCCTTGGGCCGTCGGGAAGGCCGCCTTTCAGCCTTGAGAAGGATTGTCCCAAGTTTGTACTTTTGTAGACGCCGCTCTGTGGTCCAAACGTTGTCGGATTATTCTCCCACATGGATACAAAGATGACATCGGGGTCGGATGGAGCAATGACCACATCGATAGCCCCTGTGCGCTCGTTCACAAAGAGAACGTGTTCCCATGTTTTTCCCCCATCCATTGTCCGGTAAAGCCCCCGGTTCCTGTTGGTGGACCAGAAATGACCCAGCACCGCGACAAAAGCGATATCCGGATTTTCCGGATGAACGGCAATCTCCCCGATATGAAAGGAATCATGCAGGCCGGTGTTTGTCCAGGTCTCGCCCCCGTTGTCGGAACGAAACACACCGGTTCCCGGCATGGTGAAATTTCTCGCTTTTTTCAAACTTTCGCCGGAACCAAGCCAGATCACATCGGGATTGGACGGAGCCAGAGCGATATCACCGATGCCCAGAGCGGACTGGTTTTCAAATAGGGGTTTCCATGTCAAACCATTGTTGGTTGTCTTCCAGAGGTTTCCCGAACCAAAAGCCACATACATCGTTCCAGGCTTGGCCGGATCGCACTGGATAGCCTCTACCCTTGCGGAATTCATCACAGGGCCGAGAGGTATCCATTTCAATCCGAATGTGGATTCCTTTTTGAGCTTGAGATACTGCTCCCATGAGTCCAGAAGCGG
>CAZEWV010000259.1:3027-4405 GCA_964516025.1 uncultured Eubacteriales bacterium | reverse complement strand
TGTTTGACTTTCTTTGGCATAAGCATGACTAAATCTCCTCTAACTCTTCAACCATTTGGGATGTCATCTTGGGCTTGTTCACATCGCCAGTGTATATCCAAACTTTTATCCCGATTTGGCCATAAGATGTGAACGCCTCGGTGAAACCGTAATCGATGTCCGCTCGGAGTGTCTGCAGGGGAAGCTGTCCTCTCAAATACCATTCCGATCTTGCTATCTCCACACCACCCAATCTTCCGGAGCACATCACCTTAATCCCTTTGGCTCCCATTTTCATCGACATTTCCACCGCTCTGCGCATGGCCCTTCTGTAAGCAATTCTCTTCTCCAGCTGAATAGCAATTCCTTGAGCCACCAAAATGGCTGTCAATTCAGGTTTGTCGACTTCTTGAATATCTATATAAACGTCTTTTTTGGCAATATCCTGCAAAAGCAATTTAAGGCTTTCAATCTCTTTTCCGCCTCTGCCTATAACAATTCCAGGTCGGGCGGTTTGGATGATAACCCGGATTTTTGGTCCGACGCGTTCAACATCAACTTCTGAGATCCCAGCGTGAGCATATCTCTTTTTGATAATTTTTTTCATCTTTAAGTCTTCATGTATCAGGCGACTATAAGTTGTCCCCTTAGCAAACCACCGTGAACTCCACTGCTTATTGAAGCCTAACCTAAAACCATAAGGATGTGTCTTCTGACCCACTGTTTATCTCCCTTTCTTTTCTTCTAATAAGACATGAACATGACTTGTCCGTTTTATAATGCGGGCAGCCCGTCCCATTGGGGCAGCCCTGAATCTCTTCCACTGAGTACCCTGATTGACAAAAATTTCAGATATGTACAAGTTATCCACATCGATATCGGGAGTCTTTTGCTGTGCATTAGCAATGGCTGAATGCAGGACCTTCCCGACTATCTCGCTTGCTTTCTTTTTTCTAGAAAAATGAAGAATCGTTAAAGCCTCACCGACATACCTATCTCTGATTAAATCCGTAACCAGACGGCACTTCTGAGGCGAAATTCTCACATGTTTGGCAACAGCCCCGGATACAATATTTGTCTTGTCCATTTTACTTTCTTACCTTGATTGTGCGCATAGACCTTGAAGTGTGCCCCTTAAAGATTCTTGTTGGAGAAAATTCTCCCAGTTTATGTCCAACCATATTTTCTGAAATAAAAACAGGAATGAATTTTTTTCCATTATGAACGGCAATAGTTAATCCCACCATTTCAGGAATGACTGTAGAACGGCGTGACCACGTTTTAATCACCTGTCTTTTTTCTCTCTGGGAATCCAAAGCTTCCACCTTTTTCATAAGCTTTTCGTCAATAAAGGGCCCTTTTTTTGCGGATCTTCCCATGATTACTTACTCCTTCTTCT
>CAZEWV010000259.1:0-2927 GCA_964516025.1 uncultured Eubacteriales bacterium | reverse complement strand
TCAATAAAGGGCCCTTTTTTTGCGGATCTTCCCATGATTACTTACTCCTTCTTCTTACGATAAACTGCTGAGTTCTCTTATTTCGACGAGTTCTGTAGCCCTTAGTCGGAATACCGCCCGGGGAAACTGGATGTCTTCCACATTTAGTCTTTCCTTCTCCTCCACCATGAGGATGATCGATAGGATTCATGGCTGTTCCACGAACATGGGGTCGTTTTCCTTTCCAGCGATTCCGCCCAGCCTTGCCAATGGACACATTCTTATGGTCAACATTACTCACCTGTCCGATGGTTGCCCGGCAGTCAAGATGAATTCTCCTGATTTCAGAAGAAGGCATGCGGATTTGCGCATAATTGCCTTCTTTTGCTAAAACCTGTGCGCTCGATCCGGCAGATCTAACGACCTGGCCTCCCTTTCCATTCCTCAATTCAATATTGTGAATGATCGAACCAAGAGGGATAAACTGCAGAGGCATAGAATTACCTGGGAGAATATCCACCTGTTTATTGGATGAGATGATCGCTTGGGAAACCGTCAAGTTCATGGGAGAAAGAATATAGCGCCTCTCCCCATCTCTGTATTTAATCAAGGAGATAAATGCAGACCGATTGGGGTCGTATTCGATAGTTTCGACTTCTCCCGGAATATCAATCTTGTTTCTTTTGAAATCTATGACGCGGTACAGTCTTTTATGCCCTCCGCCGCGGTGACGGACTGAAATTTGTCCCATTGAATTTCGGCCGCCAGTTTTTTTCAAGGACTGAGTCAAGGGCTTATACGGCTCGCGGACCGTCAACTCCTCATATGTCAGGCCTGTCCTCTGCCGCATACTTGATGTCGTCGGTTTGTAAGCTTTTATTCCCATTTTATACTGCCTCAAAATATTCAATCATTTTTTCGCCTTCTTTGATCTTTAGATAGGCCTTTTTCCAATCCTTTGTTCTACCTTGATTCCGACCAACTTTCCGCATCTTTCCCCGCTGTTTCATCACATGCACACTCTCAATCTTCACATTAAAGAGCTGCTCAGCCGCCTCTTTGATTTCGATTTTATTCGCCCGCGGGTCGACCTCTAAACATATTTCCCTGTTCTTCTCTTTCATCAAAGTGCTCTTTTCGGTGATGACCGGTCTCAAAATGATTTTATAAGGATCCTTTATCACTTTAATTTCTCCGTTAAAGAATCAAAGGCTCTTTTCGTCAACACAAGCCAATTGTAATTCAGCACATCATAGACATTGACTTGGCTGACATCGACCACTTTTGTTTTGGGAATATTCCGTACAGAAAGAAACAGATTTTTATTGTCATGTTGGTCGACAATCAAAGCGGAATCCAGTTTTAATCCCTTTATCAGAGCAGCGGCTTCCTTTGTATTTGGCTCCTTCAGTTCGAGAACATCCACAATCAACAACTGTTTTTCCGCCAACTTCATGGATAGGGCAGACTTCAATGCTGTTTTTTTTGCCTTCTTCGGAAGGCTGTAGCTGTAATCTCTGGGCTTGGGTCCGAAGGTTGTCCCGCCTCCCTTCCAGATGGGGGACCTGTTACTTCCAGCCCTGGCCCGTCCTGTTCCTTTCTGCCTCCAAGGTTTACGGCCACCACCTCTCACTTCGCCTCTCGTCTTTGTCGATGCAGTCCCCTGCCTCTGGTTTGCACGGTAATTGATGACAGATTCATATAGAAGATGCTCTTTTAAAGGAACAGCAAAAATCTCATCCGGAGCTTTTACATCCTTGATCTTTTTTCCACTTGTGTCAATGACTTGAACTGTTGGCATTTTTTACTCTTCTTTTCCCTTGGAGGGAGTGTCCATTATATTTTTTGATTTTTTTATCAAAAGATATCCTCCGGCCGCTCCGGGAACAGCTCCCGTGACAACAAGAAGGTTTTTTTCTTTATCGGACTCGATCACTGTCAGGTTTTTAATGTTGACCCTTTTGTTCCCCATTTGCCCAGGAAGTTTTTTCCCTTTCATGACCCGTGAGGGATAAGCCGAGGCTCCGATAGAACCCGGTTTCCGGTGAAACATAGATCCGTGGGTAGCCTTTCCGCCTTTAAAACCCCATCTCTTTATGACGCCAGCAAAACCTTTTCCTTTGCTTGTTCCGATCACATCCACCTTGTCTCCGACGGAGAACATGTCTACAAAAAGTTGATCTCCTTCTTTCACATCGCTCTGCTCATCGATAGGAAATTCACGGACAAATTTGACCGGAGGCACTCCGACTTTATTGAAATGACCCTGACTGGGTTTATTCGCATTTTTGACTTCCTTTTCTTCTTGGAACCCAATCTGAACCGCTACATAGCCGTCCTTCTCCATGCTCTTCCTCTGGATGACAATGCATGGGCCTGCTGTAATAATCGTGACAGGTGAAACAGTCCCATTGTCGTCAAACGTCTGAGTCATCCCGACTTTTTTTCCAATAATACCATCTAGCATGATTATTCTCCTGCAGTACCGAATGCCTGGATTTCAACATCAATTCCAGCAGGAAGGTCCAGTTTCTGAAGCTCCTCTATCGTTTCATTATTGTATTCACTGATATCGATAAGCCTCTTATGTATCCGCATTTCAAAATGCTCTCTTGATTTTTTGTCAACATGCGGGGAACGAAGAACACAAAACCTGTGAATTCTTGTAGGAAGAGGGATTGGGCCGGAAATACTTGCACCCGTCCTTTTGGCTTTGATGATAATATCCTTCACTGACTGATCGAGTAGTCGATGATCAAACGATCGCAGTCTGATTCTTATTTTCTCCATTTTCTATTCCTCGTTCTAGTTTCTAGTTTCTAGTTTCTAGTTTCCTTCTTCCTCTTTTTAATCGTTATAAAATTCCACTCTTCTTTACTCGGTAATTTCGGTGACCGTTCCGGCTCCGACCGTGCGGCCTCCTTCTCGAATCGCAAACCTCTGTCCTT
>CAZEWV010000258.1:0-4408 GCA_964516025.1 uncultured Eubacteriales bacterium | reverse complement strand
ATGCCGTCATGGGGCCCACCCCAAAAGATAAACTCTATAATGAAGACATGGAGTGCCAGCCGGTCAGTGATTACGGAAAAAGCAAACTGTTGGCTGAACAGTATCTTCAATCCACAAACGGACAGCTGCCTCACACGATTGTTAGACTGCCCATCGTTTATGGGCCAAGGTCATTTAAGGGCTTTTTTTCTGTTTATAAACTGCTTAAAAAAAGGCTTCATTTCAATTTTGGAAAAGGAGAATGCAATATAGGATTTGTCCAGGATATGGTTGATGGGATGATTGATGCTTCGCAAAGTCAAAACACTCTCGGAAAAGCCTACTTTCTAGGCGAAAAGAAAACCTATTCTTTCAATGAGATATTTGGGACAATTCAAAAAGCAGTGGGCAAAAAAGCTGTTAAAATTACGGTTCCGTATTTTATTGCGTATCTTTTTGCCGCTTCTTCTGAGTTGTATGCTAGAATGAGCGGCGGCCAAGTCCTTCTCTTCAAGAAAGATTTTAAGCATCCTTTTTGGCGGATGGATGTGAGTAAAGCTGAGGAAGATTTTGGGTTTAAGACAAAAATTCCCTTTGAAGAGGGAGTTAAAATAACAGCCGACTGGTATAAAAAGAATGGATTCCTCTAAGATGACATGACAGTTGCACTCTCCTTATTGGTCTTTGCCATCGGTTACTTGTCCTATTTTTTAATATCCCATTCTAAAGACATTCATAAACGCTTAAACCGACAATTTGGAGAAGATAGAATTTCTCTCATATGGATTGTCTTTCAAAGGTTGGTTGGCGTGGTCTGCTTGGGTTTTTTCCCAGGAATTCTGGTGCTGTCTCTTTCCTTTTGGCGCTTCTCGGATCTAGGCTTGGGTTGGAACTTGTCAGGAACGACCGTATTCTGGACATTTGGAATAGGGATATGTGTTCTGGTTATCAGTTATTTTTTTTCACAAAAGCCCGAAAATTTTCAAATGTATCCGCAAATCAGAGATAATTCTTGGACAATCAAAACAGTGGTCATCAATACCGGGAGCTGGCTGGCCTATCTGGTCGCGTATGAATTTCTATTCAGAGGGTTTGTGCTGTTCACTCTCAATTCTGCTCTGGGATTATGGCCGGCTATTGTAATAACAACCTCCCTTTATGTCCTGGTCCATACTCCTAAAGGGCCAAAAGAGTCCATAGGAGCTATTCCGTTTGGTGTGGTTCTCGGTTTGATAACCCTCGAAGCAGGTTCCATCTGGCCGGCGTTTCTTCTCCATGCGATGCTGGCACTGTCCAGTGATCATTTTGCCCTCCGTGCTCATCCGGATATGCACTATCAAGTGATTGGAAAACAAAGAGCAAACTAGATGCCAAAAAAAGTTTTTGTCAGCGGTGCCACAGGTTTTATCGGATCACACTTGGCTCTCCACTTGGCTGACGAGGGCTATACCGTTCACGCTTTGTTCCGGTCGTCTCAAAAAGCCATGATTCTGGAACATAAGAATATCCTCTTGTTTAAGGGAGACGTCTGCGACAAATCCAGTCTTGAGAGGGCGATGACTTCGTGTAAAGAAGCCTATCATCTTGGTGCGTTTGCACGGTTGTGGGATAAGGACCCGTCTTTATGCCAGAAAGTCAATGTCGAAGGAACGTTAAATATCCTGGATGCAGCCGTCAAGAGTGGAATAGAAAAAGTCGTTGTGACATCGACCGCTGGAGTCCTGGGGCCTTCAAACTCAAAGCCTGTTGATGAAACATGTGAGAGGACATCTGAATTTTTTACGTCTTATGAGTTGTCCAAGTGCGAGATGGAAAAAAAGGCACTTACGTATGGTAAGAAAGGGCTCTTGGTTGTTCTTGTCAATCCCACTCGAGTTTTTGGTCCTGGTATTTTGAGTGAAGCCAACTCTGCGACAAAAATTATTATGGCGTACATCCAGGGCAAATGGCGTTTTATACCTGGCCGTGGACACAGCATCGGCAATTATGCCTTTGTTGATGATATAGTTAGAGGGCATGTCTTAGCGATGGAGAAAGGCTTGCCGGGAGAACGCTACATTTTGGGTGGCAGCAACCTGAGTTTTTTGGAATTTTTTAGCGTTATTTCCACTGTCAGTGGCAAGACATACAGGATGATACGGCTTCCTGCACCATTACTGATTTGTATGTCTGGTCTGATATTCTTTTTTTCTCGTCTTTTTGGAAAGCCTCCACGGATTGCACCCCAGTGGGTCAAAAGATATCTCCGGAACTGGGCTGTTTCCAGTGAAAAGGCGGAACATGAATTGGGGTATAAGGTGACTCCGATTGAGGAGGGAATCCGGAATACTGTTCAGTGGCTACGTGAGAGACAAGACAAATGAAAAAAGAGAATCAGGACTACTTTACGCTCATAACAGGAGCCAGTGCTGGCATAGGAAGAGCTCTGACCATCGAAGGTGCCAAGAAAGGATGGAACATAGCTCTCGTTGCGCTACCAGGGGAAGATTTAAAAGAATTTTCGGAGAGTTTGGAAAAAACTTATCAAATAAAGACAGTCTTCTTTGAGATTGATCTTACAAGTGAAAAGGCTCCACAATTGGTCTATGAATGGTGTCAAAACAGGGATATTCGTTTGAACAGACTCATCAACAATGCGGGTGTGGGTATGGGAGATCATTTTGGAAGTTTAACTCATGAATTCTATGAGAAAATGATGCTGCTGAATATGGTTTCTCTTGTCAGTCTATCCAGATTGTTTCTTCCAGAGTTAGGAAAGTGTCCCACGGCCTTTATCCTCAATTCCGGCAGTTTGGCCGGATTTTTCCCTTCACCCTATAAGTCGGTGTATGCGGCCTCCAAATCTTTTGTAAACATGTTTTCTCTGGCTTTGAGGGAGGAGCTGTGTCAATCAAATATCTCTGTGAGTGTTTTGTGCCCGGGATCAGTTCTCACAAATGATGATGTCAAGAGACGGGTACCTAAAAACGGCTATTTTGCCAGAGCTGCTGTAGTATCCTCAGAGCGGGTGGCCAGGATTGCTCTGAACAAAATGGAAAAAGGCAAAGCTCTTATTATTCCCGGGTTTGTAAACAAGCTGTACTATTTTATGGGATCCGTCTTTCCTAGTAAGTGGAGAGTAAAGTTTCTGTCGAAACTATTCCGGAAATACTATCTCTCAGGAAATGGGAATTGACATAGAGGGAAATATGAAAATTACTCATACGAGCTGATAAGGGGAAGATCTCTCAATCTTTCTTGGAAGAAGAAAATAAACGTTTAATAAAATGAGTTCGGTGGCGGTCCGCAGCAGGATCTTCGAAAAACATCCTTTCCGTTGATTGGCGGAACCGTGCCTTTTCTTTGTAACTGGCGCGCTTATCTAAAGTATTCTCATCATAAGCCTGTTTTTTTTCTTCATCTCTAAGAATCATAAAAGCCGCTTCTATCCGGTCCAGCATTTGTTGTCGTTCTTCGTCTTTAAGTAGAGTGTAGTGAGCGAGAGAGTCTTTAGAGTAGGCCGCTTTCCCGATTAAGTAGGCTTTTTCAATCTCTCTAAATGATGAAGCTCGACTCACATTGAGGATTTCATAATGATCCATGTCTTCGATTTTTATTTTCAGCATGGTTGTGTATGTGTCTAAAAAGTCATTTTTGAGTTATTGTTGAGAATTTTTTCTGACAGAGATTTTATACTAATTGAAGCTTCTGAGTCAGGATAATTTAGGATGTATGGAGATATATTTTTTACGCTCCAATGGACTTTTTCATCAAAAGGGATAGCACCGAGGAAATTCAGATCGACGACGAGATATTTCTGTACAACTTGAGATATGGAATGACCGAGAATGTAATCTTTTTCGTCTCTTGCTTTATTGATTATGAGACACGGTTTGAACCTTTTTAGAGCTTTATAAAGGACATCGGCGTAGTATCTGTCATGGGAAATGATCTCATTGAGGAAGGTGTAAATCGACTTTGAATTTTCTTTAATCTGGGTAGAAATCTTTTGAACCAAGCCTTCAATTTTGTAATAGTCAATGTATATCTTGAGGATTCTGATGATGCAGGATTTAAGGAAGTAATAGGCATTTTCAATTGATGTTGGTTCGGGATTAACAACGAGGATACCCGGATTGGAAAGGAGAAAAAAATCGACACAGTTATATGAAGCTCCTGTCCCTATGTCGATAATCACTCTTTTTGCGTCGAACGCTTTGATATGTCGGATTAACTTGAGCTTTTTATAGTAGTTTAGATTGGCTGTAAATAGGAGTGAATCTGTTCCTCTTATCAGATTAAGACCTTCAAAGGGAGTGCTGACGACCGCATCTTCGAGTTCTGTGATTTTGTTGCTGAAAAAATGACCTAGATCGACTTTGGTTTCCTTCATTCCGAGAAATGTATGCAAATTCGGGCCGCCAAAATCGGCATCGATCAATACAATGTC
>CAZEWV010000257.1:0-4427 GCA_964516025.1 uncultured Eubacteriales bacterium | reverse complement strand
GAGAATGCATTAAAGAATAAAGAGGAACAGCTTCATGAAATGGAACTGTATCTGGCTGATCTTCGAGAGAAAGGTGAGAGTGAGGAAAAAGTAAAGGCCGCCGAAGAACAGATGGATAAAATTCGGAATGAAAAGAAAGAACTGTTGGCTATGTTAGAAAAAAGAAGATTAGGCATTCAGGAAGAACAACACTCGGCTTATCAGAGAGTACAGGGTGAGCTTGAGGCCTATGTGATCAGTGCGACAGGCGAGGCAGTGACTGTCAGAGTCAAAGACAGCGAGAAGGTCATGGTATTTCGGATTCCATTGAGGATTCGGGTTGAAGGGGGAGAACGGATTGAAAACACAGAAATGATAAATCTGGCATCCAAACTAAAAAAAGACCAATTGATATGGGTCGATTATCGAGAAGGAGAAGAAAGGGGCTCCTATTTTGCTGTGGGTATGAAAATAGTTAAATAATAGAGTTGAGATTGAGAGCTAACCCATGAAACCGAATTCAAATACGCATCAAGATAATACTGTTGAAAAAGGAATAGACAGACGCCAGTTTATAAAAAAGGCCTGTTTATAAACCGGACGGGTCTTAATATTTCTGTCGTTGTTGCAGGAGAGATGGATTTTATTCCGATGCACGAGAGAGCCTATGAGTTGGGAGTCAATTACTGGCACAAGGTGGGCAATTTTGAGCATCCGGGACCGGAATTCTTCAATGGGAAGGACCGGGACTCCATCTACTGCGATATGGTTATTGATGCACTTGATAAAGATGGGGCCATCGCCCAGTTTGAGTGGGGACTCAAGCAGTCCGGATTGGAGATGATTGACTTTATGAAGATACATTCTCTTTACAGCGATCCTAAGGATGTAAAGAAATACAGCGGTATTTTCAAGGCTTTTGATTCATTAAAAAAACAGGGAAAAACACGATTCCTTTCTGTGGCCCAACACTACATGACGGCTGAAATTCTGGCAGCTTGTATTGAGTCAGGATTATTTGATGCCGTACAGCCCAATTTTAATGTGTTTTCACATACTGAAATGTTTGACCTGATTGGATTGGTAGAGAAACAGGATGTGGGGGGTTATCTGTAAAAAGGTTCTGGCAGGAGGGGCCAGGAATTGGCAGAGAAATCCTGGAAACAGAAGGAGAGTGGAGGGAGAATTTCAAAAATCCAAATTGACTCTAGGCCAGTCACTGCTCAAGTGGGCTCTGGATATTCCCGGAGTGACGGCCGTTGTCCCACTCATTACAAACTTTGAACACCTCGAAGAGGATATTGCAGTTGGGTTTGATACCATGGCTCTTTCGCGATTTGAAACCCAATCTTATAAGAGCACACTTAAAGATTTTGCAGATGATGGCTCTAGAGACTACTGCAGATCATGCGGCCAATGCGAGTCTGTTTGTCCACAAAACATTGCCGTTGCAGATATATTCCGGTATGAATTGTATTTTTCAGGATATGGAAACACAGAGCAGGCACAAAAATTATACCGGGAAATTCCGGCGGATCAAAATGCAAATCAATGTGAAAGCTGCAGTGCTTGTGAAGCGGCCTGTCCAAACAAAATTCCCATCGTTTCCAAGCTGCGCGCGGCACATTCCATCCTGGTGTGATTTTAGTTTTCGAGTTTATCTAACATCAGAATCTGATCGAAATGCCGCCTCCTCCGCTTCCGAAGCGGGGATTGACCACTTTGCTGTAGATAGAGCCGAATGTGTAGCTCAATCCCACAGAAAAACGATAATTGTATGTTGTTGCCAGTTCAATCTGCCGCAGAAGTAATTCGTCGCGGGTTGCCCCCCCTCTTGGAAGAGAGAGCTGGTCGTGGATGATGGAATAACTGGCATCAATGTTGAAATTGAGTCTTTTTAGGATCCTGAGAGACAGGTCGGTGTTTAATCTTAATCGGTTTTTTGAAAAGTCATGGAAGAAATGGGACCCTGTGAGAGATGCATTGAGGTTCCCCCATTTTTGCTTGATTTCCAAGCTGGCGGTTAGAGCCTGCCCCAACAAGTTATCTTGTGTTTTTTCGTAGATTGTCTCTTCCCGGTATTTAACGGCATAAAAACCAAGTCTGTACAATAACCGGAGTTCCCGCTTGGTGAATTCTGAATTGGGGAAGATATTGAATTCAATGGCCGGAGATGTGTTAATTGAATACATAGTATTGCCATATGTGGAAGAGTTCGCGGCAAAATATGCGCCCACCGACCAGTGATCGTTGATGCTTTTGACAACAAGGCCATCGAAACCCTGGCTGTTGTTTAAACTCTCTATGTCCTGATCGCCGAAAGTGAACGTGCTTTTTCTGTAGGAGGCACGAAGAGACATCCGGATTTTCAACTCTTCAGTGACCCTGTTGGCCGAAATATTTCCAAAGAAATCTCCACTTTTGATGAGAGACTGACCGTTCATGAAAGAGTTGACGCTCAGGCTGAAGACCCAGAAGTTCCATTTGTCTTCAACCGCCGTAGGTTTGACAGTATCCAACAATCGAATGGAAATCTCTTTGGAAATAGGTGTTTTTCCCACATAGCGCATCAGTCCTAACCTGAGAGTATCTGCCAGACCTTTTTGTGTTTCTTCTTCTGTTTTTGCAAGATATTTTAGGGTGTCATCATCGCCTTGAAATTCCTTCTGACCCTTAAAGGAAAAAATATACTGGGTGCCTCCGGTTTCTTCTTCCTGTGCAGTGATGAGGACCAGAACCTGGGCATCACTGAGATCCTGAACATGGTTAACAAACTTAATTTCTTCCCGGAGAAAACCAATGTCATAAACCTGGCAGTCGATAAATACACTCGGTGCATTGTTCTTGAACACGTCTGAATCTGATTGTTTCGTCTGAGCGAATGTATTAGGAGCCATTACGAGAAGAGAACAGAGTATCAGGCCCAGGGTCCTGAGTTTTTTTTCTCTTGAATTCCTAATCGTGACTTTATTATTCATAGTTATGTCCTAATAATTCCCTTTAATTGATAATGATGGAGATGCCGCCACTCCCGCTTGAACCGAAGCGGGGATTGACGACATTGGTGAAGATGGAGCCAAAAGTGAAGCTCAGCCCGACCATGAAAAAATACCTGTAACTTGTTTCGAGTTCCGTTATCCGCAAAAGAACATCCTCCTTTGTTGCCTCACCTTTTGGTAGGAATAACTGGTCGCGTATTCTCGCCCCGCTTCCTATGGCAAAGAAACTCAATCCTTTAAGTAGCCGGATGTTCAAAATGGAGAAAATATTGATTCGATTTTTGCTGAAGTCATGAAAATAGTGCGAACCGGAAAGTGTTGTGCTTATGCTCCCCCATTTTTCCTTGATGTCAAAGGTAGCGGAGAGAGACTGGTTCCACAAATTTTCAGATGTTTTATCATATATGGTCTCTTCTATGTAGTGGATGGATTGGAATCCGAACCGGTATAAAAAACGGAACTGCCTTCGTGTGGATTCCGAGTAAGGAAAGAGGTTGAATTCGATGGCCGGAGAGGGATTGATTGAATATTTTATGTTTTCATAGGTCGATGAATCGGCCCTGATGAACGCGCCCACAGACCAATGATCACTGATGCTTTTAACAAAGAGGCCGTTAAAATTCATGTCATTTTTTATACTTTCTATCGTTTCATCATCGTATATGAAGTCATCCTTGTTGTGGCTTGCGGACACCGACATGCTGATTTTAAAGTCCTCTGTGATGCGGCTGGCAGAAAAAGAACCGCTTAAGGAACTGCTCTCGTAGCTTTTTTGGCCGCTAAATCGCGTATTCCCGCGAATGCTGAAAATCCAGCTGTTCCATTTGTCTTCAACCTCTTTCTGTTCTGCCTTTTCACTGTAGGACACTCTAATCCGGCTGGCGATGGGTGTTTTGGCGGCATATCCCGTCAATCCGATTTTTATCACATTGGTCAGCCCTTCTCTGATCTCATCCTGTGTGTCAGTCCGTTCCGAGAAATATTTCTGAGTATCGTTTATGCCTTCAAAATCGAACTGGCCGATGAAGGAAATCGTGTATTCTCTTCCTCCACTTCCGGTGGCCAATGTTGTGATAAGAACATGCACCTGGGCTTCTTTCCGGTCTCGCACATAGTTGACAAAAGTGATTTCTGTACGGATGTAGTCGATATCACACATTCCGCAGTCGAGAAAAACCTTAGGGGCATCTTTTTTCAGCTCTTCAATATCAGTTTGTTCAGTCTGGGAAAAAGCGAAGGGGATGGCGATAAAATATAGGGAGATAAAACTCAAAAAAAATATAATTTTCAACCTATTCATTTAGAAACTTCAAAACAATGACGTATCAAAAGAACAAAAATGTTGACCCTAGATATGTTATACGTCTGCTTGGGGGAAATGGTTACATTTATTTTATAACTCACTTTCCGCAAGTTGAAATCACATTTTTTTTGATTTTTAACCCACTA
>CAZEWV010000256.1:0-4430 GCA_964516025.1 uncultured Eubacteriales bacterium | reverse complement strand
GCCAAACATTTTCCCGGCAGGGGAGATGTTGATTTAATCCCGGGGACAGAATTTACCATCAATAATAAACCTTTAGATCAAGTTGTCAATGAAGATTTCCTTGCTTTTAAAAAAGCCATTGATGCCGGAGTGACATTTATTATGAGCGATCATATAGCGGTTCCTTCAGCAGCCGATGGTTCTGAATTACCCGGCAGCGTGGAACATAAACTTGCCACCTTTTGGCTTCGAACCAAACTTGGCTTCCAGGGAGTCCTAATCTCGGACGACATGTGGTATGACAAGGTTATTAACCGTTTTGGAGAGGTGGAATCTTGTATTATGGCTGTTAAAGCCGGGCATGATGCCATCCTCAAACCAGGTGATGCAATTGCCACGGTTTCAGGTCTGGCCGAAGCCGTGAGATCGGGGGAAATTCCTGAGGAACAAATCAATCAATCCGTTAAAAAGCTTCTTTATTGGAAGGCGCGGTTAAACCTTCACCGCAATCGATTTGTGGATGAAGACCGAGTATCTTCTGAAGTCGGGATAGAAGAACATCTGGATTTTGTTCACAAAGTAGCGGAATCGTCGCTTACTTTAATCAAAAATGATGGATATTTCCCTTCTGACATCTCAAAAGTCGGAAAAGTATTTCATCTTGGAATTCAGAGAAAAGCATCCGATGCGGTTCCTCTAATAGCTTCTTCAGAATTGAAAGCTGTGTTTCCTGTCGAAGCCGATATCATTCTCAGGCCCGATACTTCAGATAAACTTTACAATGATGCCCTGCTGGCGGCTGCCAAAGCGGACACGGTTCTGGTTTCACTCTTTAACCAGCGCACCAGATATATCGATAACGGACCATTGCGAGAAAAAGATCTGGCTCTGCTCAAACGTATTATAGAAATTAAACCACGTTCGACGGTAGTCATGTCCTATGGAAATCCCTACCCGGTCCAAAGCCTGAAAAATGCCGCTGCATTCGTGGTGGGATATGGAGAGGGAGGATTTTACGGAAATCAGATTGTCTATATTGATGCCTTCATAAAGCTGCTTAAGGGAGATTTGTCGCCTCAGGGGAAACTGCCCGTAAAAGTGTCAGAAGATTTTCCTGCAGGATCGGGGATTGTTTATTAACCAAACTAATTCAAAAAAAGATTGTACTGATCAGTTGAAGGCAAGAATGCAGAAACGGGCGGATGGATTTATTTTTTCTTGATTGAAAGAACCAGTTTCTTGATATTTTCTTGATTGGGATCGATTTCAAGTGATTTTTCTAAGGCAACAAGAGCTTCTGTTTTGTTCCCTAATTGAGAGTAACACTTCCCCAAGGAATTCAGAAGATTGACATTCAGACCAAAATAAAGGATGGCTTCATCAAATATTTTTATCGCTTTATCATACTCGCTTAACGCCTGGTAAGATATTGCCATTAAATAATTGAATTCATAATTGTCTTTTCCCTTATCAGAAAAGGTTAATAATATTTCTATAGCTTCTTTATATTTCTTTAAATAAAAATTCACTTGTGCCAGATAGAATCCATAATCAAGATTGTTAGGTTCTATACGATAAGCTTTTTCCAGCCAGACATACGCGTTAACATAGTCTTTCTTGTTCATCAATTGTTTCCCGAGAATGAAAGAAATATGAGGTTCGTCCGATTCGATTAATGAGTTGGCTATTACCCAGGGCCTTGGAATATATGTTACTGGAGCGATCTCAAAATTTTCCTGTTGACTGGAAAGTTCATTCTTCATTTCGTCTAAAAGAGATACCCTGATTTTGTAATAACCCGGGACGAATTTTTCAAGAGGAATCGGTTCAATAAAGTTCAAGCGGCTTTGGTATTTGTCTACAGAATGTGTAACCGTGAAATACTCTTCATCCTGCTTGTAGATAACATAGGTTAATGATCCTGTCTCTTTCACTATTTCTGGTAAATCCAAGATCTGAAAAAATATGATCAAATTGTCTTCTGGGAGGAAAGATTTCCCCGGATGACTGTAAATCTGGATGTTTTTGATTACAAACGGATGATTCGAATCCTGCGGAGATGTAGATCTTACGGCATTAAAGCCTAACAACAGAGGGCTCATTTGATATGCTTTTTTTACTTGAGGTATACTGAGTTCCCTTTCAAAAGAAGTGAATTCCTTGGATACTGAATTCTTCACGAGTAATGAAAATCTGTAATCTCCAGGAACTAGGGGGAATAATTCTGTAAAACTAAAAGGTCTTTGTCTCATCTTCTTAAATTGCTCTTCTGTAAATGTGAGGGGAACTGATTTTTCGAATTGAAAAATTGTGTTTCGTTGCTTATCAGTGACAATTCCGTTAAATTCTAATTTTGTGTAAATGCTGTCTTCAAAACTTCCCATGGATATGTTTTGAAGTTCTATGGAAAAGTGTACAAAATAGATTCCGGATTCGCCTTGAATAACCTGAATCTGAGATTCGCTCTCTGTATAATTTACTGAATACTCGACTTCGATGATATCTTTATATTCGAGGAATTTTTTCGCATACTTATCTTTGATTTTTCTTATGGCAGCATAATCTATATTCTGAAGTAAAGTAGCAGAAGCAAGAGAGGGATAATTAATGACGCTTTCTCCGGGAATGAGAGAAAGTGAAATTCGTGCCAATTCAGGATCTATGTAGTCAAGGGCATAAAAGGCTTCAAGATAATTTCCCGGATCTCCCCAATAGTTCGACATGAGACTCCATGGGCCATCCATCGCAGGATTATATAAAACGTAATCTCCTATTCTTCTCTTTTGGAAAAACAAAAGATAAAAAGCCTGAGGGAGATCAAATCCCTTTAGGCCCTGATAGTACCATACTTCTGATGGATAATAGGCGTCTGATGAATTGAAGATTCGTATGTCTTTAGGCGGTCCTAAAATTATATAAACTTTTCCCCGGTCAGTCTCCCAACCGGATTTACCTGTGCCGCGGAACCTTTTATTGACAAAAATCAGGCGTCTAAAATGCTCTTCACGAAACTCGTTTTTTTCAGATCCAGGTGTGGGATCTCTTTGTTTCCAAAAAGCTTCAAAGAATATATCTCTCTCTCGATTGCTTTGAAGTTTGAGGAAAACCTCTTTCTCGACAGAGGTAATGATGTAAAAAACTTCCTCGTTGAGCCATTTCTCATAGTCTTTAGGGATTTCTTCAACTTTGGTTTTTGTCTGAGATAAAAGTAAAGTTGATAAAACAAGAATAAAAATCCCAAATAGTATTTGTGTTGTTTTTTTCACATTCATCATTTTTCTTCTGAATATATTTGAATGAGTTGTTATTTTCTTCCTCGAGATCGAGAGCGTTTTAAAATAATATTTTAGAGCATTTCTCTTTTTTTTTCAATTGTTTACAGGAAAAGAAAGAAAAGTAAAAATAAAAGAATCTGAAGAACGAGACTGGTTTGAATGAATCGAAAAAGTTGACATGAATAAAGTCTAATTGAATTTTACTAGGGCATGATTTAGAATAAAATCTGGTTGAAGTTTAACAGGAGGATTTCATGAGAAAAATACATGTACACATAATTTTCACCGTTGTTCTTGTGGTTATCAGTATGGCATCAATTCTTCAGGCCCAGCAAGGACGGGGAACAGGCAGGATCCGAGGGACCGTCAAGGATGAAGCAGGGAGCCCTATAAAAGGAGTGAAAATCATTGCAGAACATCAGAGTTTTAAAATAGCTTTTGAATCCACATCCGACAAGAAAGGAAACTGGGCCGTTGGGGGTCTCGGAACAGGAAACTTTCGGATAACCGCCAGCAAGGATGGATATGAGCCAGTCTATCATGAAATGAAAGTCAGCCAGTTCTCTGAGAAAAATACTCCTGTTGAATTCACTATGCAAAGGATTCTTGAAGTTCCGAAGGATACGCTAGCCATTCAGGATGAAGCTGCTTTAGCCATGTATGAGAAGGGGAATCAACTCTTCGTAGAAAAAAATTTCGAAGAAGCTGTGACTTTATTCAAGGAATTTTTAGAGAAGAATCCAACCTTCTATCAAGTCAACATCAATATTGGAAGATGCTACATGGAATTGAAAGATTACAATAATGCCATTGCTTCATTCCAGTTAGTTCTGGATAAAATCCAGGAGGAAAAGGGCTCCTTTGAAGGAGAAGAAAACGCGGTCAATGCACTGGCAAGTATGGGAGAAACCTATATGAAGAAAGGTGAATTCGACCAAGCTCGGAAGATTTTAAAACAAGCCATAGAGATTTTTCCAGAGGAAGAAACCTTAGCCTTTAAAATTGGTGAGATATATTTCAAACAAGGAGATACTGAACACGGAATCGAATACTACAAAATATCTACCCAGATAAGAGAAGATTGGGGGCCACCTCACCGACAGCTTGGCTATGCTTACCTGAACAAGGGAGAATACCAACTGGCTCTTGAAAGCTTTAAGAAATTTTTGCAGGTCG
>CAZEWV010000255.1:0-4443 GCA_964516025.1 uncultured Eubacteriales bacterium | reverse complement strand
TGTTCAAAGCCGTCTTTAACTTCGGCAATATCCTTGAGGTAAACCGATTGTTTGAGCTGGATATCCTGGATTTGAGAGATATCTGTAAACTCTCCTATCACACGGAGATTTCTCCGCATCCCGTCCGTATCGATCTGACCGCCGGACATCGTCATGTTTTCCGCCGCAACAGCGAGCTGGATGGCAAAAAAGGACAGGCCTGTGGCCTGCATTTTATACAGATCGACATTGATCTGGATCTCCCTGTCCAGAGCGCCTGAGATGTCAGCCCGAGAGATTTCTTCCAGTCCTTCGATCTCATCCTGAAGTTCTTCGGCAATCTGTTTCAGTTTCACAAGGCCTAGATCTCCCGATAGGTTGATGAACAGAATGGGAATCTCAGAGAGATCGATTCGTGTGACATCTGGATCGCTGAAAAGATCTGTCGGCAGATCGCGCTGGGCATCATCCACGGCCTGTCTTACATCCAGGTAGGCCTGCATATCGTCGGCTGTCATTTCAAATTCGATAAAGATGGATGAAAAATCCTGAATGGAGTTGCTGTTGATGTGTTTGATTCCGTTTATTCCCTTAAGGTGTTTCTCAATGGGCCGGGTGACAAGATTTTCCATATCGGCCGGAGATGTTCCCGGATGAATAGTGCTGACCATGAAGTAAGGAAAAACAATTTCGGGAAATTGTTCTTTTGGTGTCGTGTTGTACTGCATTAATCCGAAGATGACGAGAATGACCGTGAAGATATAGATGGTGGTTAAATTTTTAATTGAAACGTTTGTCAGTTTGAATTCTTTAAACTTCATTGTATTTCCATATTTAGTGATCTAAAAAAAATCTGTGCTTTACTCTTGTTCCCTCGTGACGGCCAGTTTCTGTCTGTCGGACAGATTCTGGTAGCCGACTATGACCACATGTTCTCCTTCCTGAAGCCCCGATAGGATTTCGATCCGGCCTTCATGATTTTTCCCGGTTGTCACGATCCGTTTTTGAGCGGTCCACTCACCATCACGTTCCGAAGCTACAAAAAGAAACTTTTCCGTGCCTGTTTCCTGGACGGCATTGATGGGAACGGTGAGGGCTTCCGGATTGCTGTAATCATTGATTATGAGCACGGACAGCATATTGGGTTTGATATCCTTCGCGGTTTTGGGAATATTGACCGTGATTTGGAACGTCCTGTCGTCAGCGTTGATGACTTGGGAAATAGTGTCAATAGAGAGGTCGAATTCCTTCCCGATAACAGGAATGCTGACGTGGACTTTGTCATCCTTGTTGATCCGGGATATGTAGATCTCAGAGAGATCGACCTTTATTTTAAGATTGGAGAGCTGAACGACACGAAAAGCTCCCATCCCGGCAGCTCCCATCTCACCTTCCTTGAAAAAAACCTCATCTACAATTCCGGAGATAGGTGAAAAAATCTTTGTGAGTTTATATTGTTCTTTTAAAGTGGCCAGTCTTTTTTCCATGCCTTCTTTGTTGGTTTTGGCCTGAAGGAACTCGATCTCGCTGCCGATTTTTTTGTCCCATAACCTCTGCTGTCTTTCAAAAATTGTCTCGGCCAGCTTCAATCCGTTTTCCACTTCGGCAATGCTGCTTTCTAAAATGGAGCCATCCAGCTCGGCAAGGAGCTGTCCCTTGGTGACTTTTTTTCCGGTGGAAGTATGAACTTTTTTGATGATGCCGGAAGCCATGGGTGCGACCAGAATGTTGTTGTCCGATTCGATCGTACCTTGAACCTGGATAAAATGCTGGAACCGTTCTTTTTCCATGAGAGAAATCCGGACATCTGTGATTTTTTCAGGTCTTTGATTCGGCTGGGCTTTCAAAGCGATTTCAGCTTTTAATGCATCTATTTTTTCTATCAATGCATCCCTCTGCATTTCCATTTTGGCCAGCTGAGCTTCTTCGCCGCCTGGTGCGCAGGAGGCCAGCACTAAACCGATTCCCAAAAGAGCTAAATATTTTCCTTTTTTCATGATGTTTTGTCCTTTGCTTGAATACTTTAATAATTACTGTTCAATCTGTCCAATTTGTTTTTTGCTGTGAGGAGAATGGACATGGCTTGTATGAACTCAGATTGAGCGATAAGAAATGTGCCGTGGGCTTGAGTCAAGTCCATGCTGGATGTCACCCCTTCCTTGTATTTAACCAGGGTCACATCATAAACTTTATTGGATAATTTCATGTTGGCTTGTGTGTGGATATAATTTTCGTAGGCCGATTCCAGATCTGACTTAGCTCTGGTTGCCTCGAGAGACAGCCCCTCTGCAGCCTGAAGCTTGGCATTCTTGGCCTGTTCAACGGCGATGGCTGCTTTCTGAACCCGGGATTTCTGAGATCCGCTTTTAAAAATGGGTATGTTTACATTTATCCCCAGTAACTGGGTTTCGTACCATTCTTCTTCAGAGCTGAAAAAATTGAAAGAATCCCGTTGGGCATCCAACCGAAAATTATAAAATGCCGAGACCGTGGGAAGGTATTTCATCTTTTCATTCTTTAAATCCATCTCAGTGAGTTTTTCCTGTGTTTTGAGTAGATTGTAATCGATGTTGTCTTCAAGATTAAATCCTGTATCGCGCAGAGTGCCCATGTCAATAGTATCCAAAATTCCATCGAGCTTGTCCGTGAGCAAAATATCTTCATTCAGATCCAAACCCATCTGAAATTTTAGCAGCTTCAAAGCGACATCCTTCTGTCTTTTGATCGTTTGCAGAGAATTCTTAAGACTAGTCACTGAAATCTGGACCTGGTCGGCATCTGTCTCAGCAACAAAACCTTCCTTATAGAGTTCGTTGATCTCATAATGGGTTTTTTCCAGGTTGGACAGATTCGCACTGAGAATTCTCTCGCTCTCCTCTGCTACCAGGATCAGAAAGTAGGTGTTGGTGACCGTTTCCAGCACATGCAGCTTGGTGCGTTCGTGATTTTGATTGGCCAGCTGTTTGTAGATTTTAGCGGCTTGGAGCCCGACAAAGTAGCTTCCGTTAAAGAGAAGCTGGCTGACTGTAAAATTAACGCTGGTGTTGTGTTGGGTGCCAAACTGGATAGGGATCATTTCATCGAATTTTCCCTCGAAGAAATTGGGGATGAGGATGGTAGCCAGTTTGAGGTTATTGATGTAGCCAATTGTGGATTCAAGCTGGGGGAGTCCTATGGCCAGCGTTTCTTTAATCTGTTTCTGTGCAGTCTGGATCTCGAGCTGAGACCTTTTGCTGTCATAACTGTGAGTGACGGCAAATTCCTGAACAGACTGCAGGCTGAATTCCCTTGCTGTCGAATCCTGCCCTGATACGGGACCCGGGAGCAGTCCGGCTGTCAATATCCCGATAAAAAGACTGAACAGAAAGTGAAAATGTTTCCCAAAATAATTTGATCTTTTTTGCATGATCATGGTTTTTTCCTCAAAGTTTAGAAGTGTACTCTATATAAGAAATATG
Organism: uncultured Eubacteriales bacterium; assembly: GCA_964516025.1. Taxonomy (GTDB): domain Bacteria; phylum Acidobacteriota; class Aminicenantia; order Aminicenantales; family Aminicenantaceae; genus JAUWVG01. Next base: position 1,006 of record CAZEWV010000255.1, on the reverse strand, counting down.
TCTAGTGGGATGACCTTCGGCCAAGAGTGGAAATTTAAAAGCTGCCTATTAAATCAGTAAGCCGTTACTTTCACTCACAAACTCTTTTTGTTTGGACCCAGCTGATGGTTTCATCCTCTGAGAATCAGAAGTTCATAAACTCAAATTCTGCTCTCAAAAAAAGACACCATAATATAGCATAATGCCGGCCAAAAAAAAAGTTTTCGAAAAGCCTAAAATTCTACCAAACCGGCCAGTTTCAGAATTTCAAGATAGTTAAGGACGCTCTGGAGTTTTGATATTCTCCGGTACTGCGCATCCAGCATGAGTTTGATATCCAGGGCACTCCGCTTCCCATTGACGAGGCACGAAAGCTCGGTGGTGTTGGCAATGTCCATTCGCCCATAAGGGAACTTATCCAATTCTTCTTTCGGGACCGCAGAGATGAGTGTTCTGTATTCCCTGTAGCCACCTTCTGTTACTTTGGACGTCTGTTTTGGAATAATTTTGTCTGCTTTCTTTTCCAGGTCTGTCCATTGAATTTTAGCGGGTGACGCTCCGAGTTTGTTGGCGGTCACCTCCATGTGGACTTTGAGCGCTGCCAGGTGGGCTTTTCCGACTGCATCGATGGTTCCTTTCATGTTTTCAAGGTGTTTTTGAACGGCCTGAGTGTTTTTAGCCAGTTCGAGAATAGATCCAAGAGTATCTTTTTCATTCGCTATGGTTGCCTGGAGCAGAGTATGGGCAGATTTATAAGATTCTGAAAAGTTTTCGGCGGTGGCTTGATTAATTTTTTCGAGGGCGACAACGAATTGATGACCCAATCTTCTGGTTCCGTTGCTGACCGTCTCTCCGGCAATCTTTACAGCCATATCATCATCGGCAGAGGCAACGGTGTACGCTCCTGCCGCACCGATAATGGCTACCCGTTTCAACTGGGTGGGATCGGATTTGTCCACTCTGTCGCCGGAAGTGTGGTACCACTGGTCCGGCCAGGCAATCATCATGATGCCGGGAACCTGGACAC
>CAZEWV010000254.1:0-4460 GCA_964516025.1 uncultured Eubacteriales bacterium | reverse complement strand
ACTCCATCCCCACCGAATGGGGAGAGCAGACTTTCCGGATGGGCGACCGATGGTCCAATCCTCTGGATCAGTGGCCTGATCCCGAAGTTTATATTCACTTCCCCAGCAGACAGGAGCTGGCCTTCGTGGATGCACGGAACTTGAATCGAACATGGCCGGGCCGGGCCAATGGCACTCTTACGGAAAAGACATGTTTTGCCATGACCCAATTGATAAAGGATGAAGGTGTCGATATTGTTTTCGACCTTCACGAAGCAGAACTTCAGTATCCGGTCATAAGCACTATTGTTGCTCACGAAAAAGGACAGGATTTAGCGGCCATGGCCTCGATGATGATTTCAGGAACTGAAGATTTCCTCATTGGAGTTGAAAATTCCCCGGAAGCTTTAAGGGGGCTCTCTCATCGGGAAATCGGGGACCACACAGACGCCGTGTCCCTCTTGCTGGAGGCACCTGAACCCATGCTGGATGCCACACGGGGACGGACGGACAGGGCCCTGCTTCTTGAGGGAAAAGATGAGTTTATCGTCAAGGCAGGAAAACACGGCCTTTTATTTGAACGTATCGATGAAAACGGCTGGCACATCGATGTGCGGGTCGGCCGCCACTGTTCGACAATCCTTCAGATTCTCGAACTTTGGTCAGAGGATCAGCATGAGAGGGGCATCCGGATGACCCAAGTCCCACGTTATGCCGAAGTTATCGCAAACGGAACCGGATATTATTTGCGAAATCCCTCCACGGCCTCCCCCAACAAACTCTCCTTCGAATAGGGGTCAAGTCTCCCAGCGCCAGCGCAAGAAGGCCGTTCAATAGAATCCACGAACGTGCGACAACTAATTGATCCGGTTGACCAGGGGAGAAAGAGATAAAAGTAATGGCCATGCCTATCAGAAGGATTTCAGCAATCAAAACACGCAGAAATTTGGCGAAAACAATTTCACGAACACTGATGGGAAGAGTACTGAGAAAGACATATCCATGATGTTTTTCTTCGTACTGTTCATTGACAAAAATGAGTCCAAACACCAGCATATAAGCCAAAAGTCCGCATAAAAGGACAAACGGAGTAGAGAAGACACTGCCGGTGAGAATTTTCAAGGCCACAGCAGTCATTAAGACTGTTGCCAGATAAATCAACGAGAAGCGCAAATTTTGTTTAAGAATTTTCCACATTTCAATCTCCCTTCACAAAAGCAATCAAAATATCATCCAGGGTCACATTTTCCAATTTTACAGTCTCCTCAGCCAATCCTTTAGCTAGTAAGTCTTTCAATTCGAGATAATGATCGGTAATTCCCGATTGTCCAAACATATGCTTTTTCCTGTTTTTCAAGGAATCAATAATGTTTTTGTCCAAGGCCCCGGCTTTATAGTGGATACGTTTCCAATGGGAGAGAAGCTCATCTTTCTCTCCGGAGAGCCTAATCTTCCCTTCGACAAGAAATGTGACATAATCTGCGATCCGGAAAATATCGTCTGTGATATGGGAGGAAATGATAGTGGATTTATTCTCATCTACTGCAAGGCCTCGCAGAGTTTCAAGAACTTCTCTCCGGATAATGGGATCAAGACCTGCGGTTGGCTCATCCAGCAGGATGAGATCGGGATTGTGAGAAAGAGCTAATGCAAGAGAGAATTTGACTTTCATGCCTTTGGACAATTCGCTGATTTTTTTTGTCCGGCTTATCGCAAAATCGGTGATAAATTTCTGAAATTTATTTTTGTCCCATTGATCAAAAAACCCGGACACAAAATTCCCTGTCCATGCGACCGTTTTATCGCCGTAATAATACTGGTTCTCACCGACGTATCCGATCCTGTTTTTTATGGCCTTCTCATTTTCGATATGATCCATGCCAAAAATTTTCACATCTCCTGCATTGGCCCTAACCATATTCATCAAATTTTTATCGTTGTCGTTTTTCCGGCACCGTTAGGGCCGATAAGCCCCATGATGCTGCCTTTAGGAACACTAAGGGAGACATCATCTAGAAGAAATCCCTTATACTGCTTTTTTAGGTTGCTTATCTCGACTATATTGTCCATTTAATTACTCCTTCATTTCCTTAATGATCTTAATAACGTCGCCGGCAGAAACGTTATATTTTTCTCCACTTTTTAATATTTTTTTCATGTCTTCCTTAATTTCACTCAATTTTTCCAGACGCAATTGTTCTGTTTTGACATCAGCGACAAACGATCCCATTCCTGAACGGGTAAAGATGTATCCTTCTTTCTCCAGATCCGCATAAGCCCGCTTTATAGTAATAATGCTTATTTTCAGCTCCTTGGACATCTCTCTTATCGAAGGAAGTTTGGTCTCCGGTTTCAACACTTTTGTCGCAATGGCATCCTTAATCTGGTCCGTGACTTGTTTGTACATGGGATCCGGATTCAGTGGTGATACAACAATAAACATAAATATTCCTCCTATCCTCTACTTCTTTTTTTGGAATTAATCGCCACAGACATCAAACCAAAATATCCGGCCAGAACTCCCAATCCCAAAATAATCCAGATCCAAAAGGAGACAGAGTTTATGAATATGGAAATCTTCTCTGCATCGATATCCAATTTGATAAGAATCTTTCTAATAAATAAAATCGCCCCAAAAATAAAAACAAAATAAATGATCCAACCGGCTTTGATGGCTTTGGAAAGACCCCATTTAAAAACAAGGATGTAAATAAGGGCAGTCAGAAGGAGCCCGAAAACAGCACACAAAGGAACAAAAACCTGAGAAATGGCGAAGACCTCAGGGGGTCTGGAAACGAATTGATAGATGATTTTGACATACATAACCACAAAGCAGGCCGTCAGGAAAACAAGAAAAAACTTTGCTTTTACAATTTGGCTGTCCTTTATTGGCAGCGTCTTGAGGAATTCATACCCCTTGGATTTTCCTTCGCTCTGCTCACATGTGATCATGCTGCCCAGCAGAATTAAGATGACCCACAGCCCTCCAAAATAGACCATTCCCGTATCGAGCGGACCTTCCGGAAGGACAATCGTCAGGATAAAGAGCAGGAGGTATAAAAGTGAGTTGAAGAGGAAGTAAAATGAATTTTTTTGCATCAATCTAAGCATTGTTCTCTCTCCTAGAATTTATGATCCGAGATGTCTTCGTTCCGTCTCGGCAGTCGATCAGTTCCCGTCACAAAGAGGAGCAGAAATAAAAGTGCCCCAGTAATTATTCTTTTTATTTTAAAATTCATTTAAAACTCCATTAGATTCTTTCAAAGTTTTTCATCTTCATGGCCATCCGGATAAGCCCATAATAAATAGCAAGACCGACTGCTGTCACAAAGATCCAGTTCACACTGGTGATCGCATAAAGAACGTCATACCTGTCGAGTCCGATTTTAGGCAGCAGAAACGATGTCACCAATATGGGAAGGAGAAGTCCAACAATCATCAAGATCCAGAGGAACTTTCCAAAACTCATATAACCGAATTTGATGACACCAAGATGGAGAAGCCCGGCAAATATCACCCAAAAAATCTGAATGGCCTGCCAGTATCCAAAAGATAAATCCAGAGGCCGTGGACCGGATATACGGTCATGATTGATCAGCGGATAGATAAAGCCCAAAATTATGGCCATATATCCATAATAGACAAATGCATATTTTTTAAATAAACGAAGCACAGCTATCTCTCCTTAACTAGAGCGATGAGAATGTCATCAAGTCCAAGGCTCTCGACTTTAATATCACCGCTGGCCAAACCTTTGGATAAGGCATCTTTAATCTTGAGGTAGTCTTTTGTGATTCCCGTGCAGCCAAACATATGATCTTCAATGTTGTCCAGGGAATCGATGGTGTTTTGATCCAAGGAATCTTTTGTGAAATGAATTTTTTTCCAGCTGGCCTGCAGATCATCTTTTGATGCTGTTTTAGCGATCCGGCCGTGGATCATATACGTGATAAAGTCAGCAATCCTCTCGATGTCATCTGTGATATGGGAGGAAATCACAACGGTTGTGTTCTCTTCATCTGCGATTTTTCTGAGTAGGTCCAGAACATCTCTCCTGACGATGGGGTCCAGCCCGGAAGTCGGTTCATCCAAAATAATGAGGTCGGCATTATGTGAGAGAGCGATGGCCATGGACAGTTTGACCTTTATCCCCTTCGAAAAATTTTTGATCCGCTTTTTTCTTGGAATTTGAAAATCATCTAAAAATTTGTGATATTTTCCCATGTCCCACTGCAGGAAAAAATGGGAAACAAATTTTCCAGTCCAGTTAGCACTCCTATATTCATAGAAATACTGCTCCTCTCCGACATATCCGATGCGGTTCTTAATCGCAATCTCATCGTGTGCATGATCCTTTTCGAAGACATTTATCTGACCACTATCCGCTTCGATTTGGTTTAAAATCAGCTTAATGGTAGTGGTTTTTCCGGCACCGTTGGGGCCGATGAGTCCTGTAATGTAGCCCTTGGGGATGTTCCAAT
>CAZEWV010000253.1:0-4461 GCA_964516025.1 uncultured Eubacteriales bacterium | reverse complement strand
TAAAAATCATTATCGTCAACAAGTCGGAAGCCTGGTTTGATAAATACCTCTTCAAAACAGCCCCCAGAGCTCTTCTTGTAGGACTCCTATTGACCATTATGGTTCAGAGCAGCTCCATCACAACGTCTCTGATCGTCCCACTTGCGGGTGCCGGGCTGTTGACTTTAATTCAAATCTTTCCCTATACACTGGGCGCAAACATCGGAACGACTATCACAGCCATCTTGGCCGCTTTGGTCACCGGCAATCTGTCCGCTATTATCGTGGCCTTTTCCCATCTTCTATTTAACATATCAGGGATCATCATCTGGTGGCCGTTTAAGGCCGTTCCTATCTTCTTGGCACAGAAATTTGCAGCATTTTCTACAAAAAACAAGATCATTCCTATCCTATACATCCTTATTGTTTTCTTTTTGTTGCCGATTCTTTTGATATTCATTTTCCGATAAAGGAGAAATTTTCATGTTTAAGAAATGGCTTGAAATATTTAAAAAAGACACTCTTTTGGACCGAGCCTTCAGGAGGTCTTATGAAATGCTCGATCTTACTCGGACAATGTTTATCAAATCCAGGGAATCACTTCGGCAGATGGAGGACAGCCAAATTGACATCAACATTCGGGATAAGGATATTGAAGTCAATAAATACGAAAGAGAAGTGCGGCGGGATGTGTTCAATCATCTTGCCGTAAGAGGCACATCAACTCTGTCTTCAGGATTGGCCCTTATCAGCATCATTATTGATATCGAAAGGATAGGAGACTACACAAAAAATATGGTGGAGTTGGCCATAACACATCCAGGTAAATTATCAGGCGGTAAATTCGAAGACGAAATCCACAAGATCGAAGACGATGTGACCGAACAGTTTAAGATCACCAAACACTGTCTGGAATATGACGATCCTGAGGAAGGAAAGGCCCAGCTCGAAAAATACTTCTATATCAATAAAGCTTGCGACAGATTGGTCACAGGATTGGTCAGAGAAGAAGATAGCAATATCGGTGCGGGAGATGCGGTGGCCCTGAGCCTCTATATCCGCTGGCTAAAGCGCATCAATTCACATTTAAGAAATACCACCACAAGCATTGTCAATCCTTTTGATCACATCGGATTTCAGCCCAAAATGAATTAGTTTGTGATATATTAGCAAAATTCGGGTGCTTCCTCAGGGAAGTGTTGTTACTTGATCAAAAATACCTAGCAATCTATTATTTCCAAACAAGTTATGCACAATTATGTGGCCAGGAATATGTCTAATGAAGTATAAGTCTGTAAAAGATCGCTGCTGCCTGAACAAAAAATGTCAATTGTATAAGAATTTCCTTTTTATGCTTGCAGCAAATCTCTCACAATTTTCCTCAATTTCCACCCACTGACATCCTGGAATGAACATATCACAGGAAAAAAGATAAGATCAAGGATAAAACAAAGAAACAAAACGACAAAAAAAGTAAAAAAGTCAGCTATAAAATAGACTCCTCCTCTCAAATCGACAAAAAGCAGTTAAGAATGCTCTCAGAAATACTCGCCCCTCTCTTCGGCTGCCATCAAGAATTCCTGCCGGATAATTTGTGGGGGGGGAGGCCGTTCGGCCATGAAGGTGAACTTGAGGTGAGAGATAATCTTGTCGATAACTGGATAACCGAACGAATATAGCCATTAGCGTATACGATCGAAGTTCAGTTGTTTAATGACGGCTCCATTCTCTACTCGATAGCTTTCTGCTTATTGAAGGACACTTTTTCAAAGAGGCTGTAGATGACAGGAATAACAAAAAGCGTCAAAAACGTTGTGGCAATCAGTCCCCCCAGCACAGTGATGGCAAGGGGGGCTCTTATCTCTGCTCCAGATGATGTGCTGATTGCCATAGGAAGCATGCCCACGACTGTGGTAAGAGCTGTGATCAGAACCGGACGCAGTCGGACTGAACATCCCTGAAGAACTGCTTCTCTTTTATCCACTCCTTTCCGCATCAATTGGTTGATATAGTCCACCATAACAATCCCATTGTTGACAGCTATCCCTCCCAGCAAAACAATCCCTATCAACACGGGAAGATTGATGGGCCTCCCTGTTATAAGCAGGGCTATCACGACACCTATTACGCTAAGAGGAATTGTGAACATGATCACCAATGGGTGACGGAAGGATTCGAACTGGGATGCCATAACCATATACACAAGAAGAGCCGCCAGCAGAAAGGCGCCGGCCATGGCCTTAAACGCATTCTGCATCTCCTGGTACTGTCCACCGATTTCAATAAAATATCCAGGGGGCAATGTCTGCTCTATCGGAGCAATTTTTTGTTTGATGTCCTTGGAGACCTGCCCCAGACTCCGGCCTGAAATATTGGCCAGAACAGACACTTCCCGTACCTGATTTTCCCGGACAATCTGAATGGGACCTTCCCCTTCTGTAATGCTGGCAACCTGATCCAAGAAAATCATCTCATTCATTGGCGTTTTGATCGGTATGTTTCTGAGAGCCTCTAAGGAATCTCTGAATCTCTTTTCAAAACGAACCCTCACATCAATTTCCTCATTGCCCTCCCGGAAACGTGTGGCGACTGTCCCCAGGGAAGCAGTCTGGATCGCTTGGGCCACCTGAGTGACCATTAATCCCAACCGTGACGTTTTTTCCCTATCGATCCGGATATGAAATTCAGGTTTCGCTTCAGCCAGAGTATGACTCACATCCCTTAAACCCTTAGTATCTCGTATTTGTTCTGCAACACGGTCTGCAATGTCTTTTAATTTATCAAGATCACTACCAAAAATTTTAATATCGACAGGAGCAGCTGAGCCTCCCAACATCATCTGGCTGATATCCAAGGCTTCAAATTTCAACGAAACGATTTCCGGGAGTTTTTTCCGGATGTTCTCCAGTACATCTACATCCCGAAGTTTTCTTTTTCTCTGCTCGATCAACCCGGCCCATATAATTGCTTCATGTGTCCCAGTGGTCGTAAGTCCCCCCACCAAGTCCATTGGATTCCCCTCTGATTGCTTGCCAATTTGAATCGATGTGGTTTTCACTTCCGGTTCACTGCGTATAACATTTTCGGCTAGGGATACGACACGATTGGTCTCCTCTAGAGAGGTTCCAACGGGCATTTCAAGCCTTAGGATGATCATATCTCTGTCCATAGAGGGGATGAATTCCGTCCCTAAAAAAGGAATGAGAACCAATGAAAACATCAGCATTGCCAACACACCTCCCAAGATGAGCCCTCGATGTTGGAGGGAAAGCAGCAAAATTTTCCGATAAGAACTCCTGACTTTGACAAATTGTGGAGTTCTCTGGGTCTTTCTATTGGGCAGGTTGTCTCTGGACTTAAACAGGAGTGAAGCCAACATGGGCACAATCGTCAGGGCCACAAAGAGTGACGCTATCAAAGAGAAGGAAATGGATAGAGCCAAAGCTCGGGTCATTTTCCCAGTGATCCCTGCGGAAAACATCATCGGAAAAAACACAGCAATCGTCGTCAGAGTCGAAGCCGCAACGGCCATCCCCACTTCGGAAGTACCTTTCTTCGCAGCTTCCTCAGGCCCCACTCCGCTTTCCATATGGCGGAAAATATTTTCGATCACAACAATGGCATCATCGACCAGCATTCCTATGCCCAAGGCGAGACCACCCAGGGTGAGAAGGTTAATCGTGTATCCAGCCGCATATATGGCAATAAAAGTGCAAATCACAGAGAGGGGAATGGCCAGGGCTATTGTCACAGTAGGGCGCCAGTTTCGGAGAAAAATCAGGATGAAAAAGACAGCCAAAATTCCTCCTATAAGGGCATTGTCTCTTGTCCTCCGAATGACCATCCGGATCATATCTGATTGGTCCAACCAAGGATAAAATTTGAAGTTCTGAGGAAGGATTTCAAGAACTCTTGTCATCTCCTTTTTGACACTTTCAGCAGTAATCACAGTGTTTGCTCCTGAGCGCTTGTTAATCATATAGATCACGCCATGAGTCCCTTGAATTCTAGAGAGGAATCGTGTTTCCTTGAGAGTATCTTTTACTTCGGCCACATCCTTCAAATAAATCGGCTGGCCATCCTGAGTAGAACCGACAACAGTATCCTGGATATCTTCAAATGTAGTGAATTCGCCAAGCATCCGAACCAGGAAATCGGAATGTGCCTCAATAATATGCCCTGCTGGGAGATTCATGTTTTCCATCCTGAGAGCATGCACTATCTGTTCAAGGGATATGCTGCGGGATACAAGAGCGGATTTATCGATGTCCACAAGAATTTCTCGAATATCTGTGGAGTGGACCTGGACAGAGGCAACTCCGTCGATTCTCTCCAATCGAGGCACAAGTTCTTCTTCGATCAAGGCCTTAAGTTCAACAGTGGGAAGGTCCCCAGTGATTCCTCCGAATAAGATGGGAAATGCCCCTAGATTGAATTTCACAACGAGAGGATCGCTGGCGTCTTGGGGAAGATAGATTCTGT
>CAZEWV010000252.1:0-4483 GCA_964516025.1 uncultured Eubacteriales bacterium | reverse complement strand
TTCCATGCATGGTGTGAATCATTGTGACTCCTCCGGAAAGCGCAGTAAGAATCCCTGTATCATCGGCATTGATAACATCTCTCATAATAACTTCACTGGTGATTGCCTCAGTGCCTTCATTTATCCCCGAAAGTGCAAGATGTGAATGAGAATCGAGTATTCCCGGAATAATGAACTTTCCTGTAGCATCGACAACCTGGATTCCTTCCGGAGCCTGAATGTCCTTGCCTATCTTTTTAATAAGGCCATCCTCGATAAGAATGTCACCGTTTTGTATCTGCCCCTGAGTGACGGTAAGGATGGTTCCATTCTTGATCAAAAGATCTTGACCATAAGAGACGTTTATCAGCCCTAAAAGACTTAAAAACACAATTAATCCAATGAATCTATTTTTCATAATGAATTCTCCTCTACTCCTTCATCCGGAATTTTTGTTGCCTTAAGTGTTGCACTGCCATCCTGGAAAGAAATATCTCCCTCAAGGGACTCCTCATCGACTGTCCCACTGAATTCCATGGTCATGGACTGGCCCATAATGTCGGCTGATATTGAGAAGGTGAGTTCCTTACCACTCAGTATCCCTTCTGTGATCTCCCACTTCCCCATCTCTGACGTGAACGATCCGGTTATATTGCTCCCATCTTGGATAAATTCAATTGTCATATCCATGGCTCCCATAGGGCTGTCGACAACAGCTTTCCACTTTCCGGATATGTCTAATGAAGTGGATTCTTCTTTTTTAGGAGTTTGCTTCACTTCAAACAGCATTCCATCGACAAATACTTTCCGGACAGCGGATTTTTCATCAAATATTTTTCCCGATGTTAAGACGACATTTGCGATTTTTCCCAGTTCGAGACTTCCTACTAAACTCTCAATACCCAGGTATTCCGCTGGATATATCGTCATGGCCTTGAGGGCCTCTTCCTCTGGAAACCCAGCTTTTATGACTGTTCTTAAATTCTTCAGAACATCTGCGGATTTAGAGAGACCCAAGGTCGTGAGGGCAAATTTCACCCCATCTTTATGAAGGTTTGATGCATTGGCAGGATAGATGTTTTCTTCGGCGTCCTTCTTTAATGCGTCACCTTGTCTCACATATTTGCTCATATTGGGCGGCTTGTAGTCGAGAGAAACAAATAGAGGGAGCTTCGCTTTTTTTATCCAGTCAACAGCTCTCCAAGCCTCGTTAGCTCCACTGATATAGCTTTTGAGTTTAAACTCCTCGGTTATCCTTATGGCCCTCTTAATGTCCTCGAGATTCGCGCAGTTAAAAATGACTGGTTTTTTTTCAACTACGTAGGGCAAAAGATTTTCGAGAAAGGGATCGTACTGCGGTCTCTTGAGTCCACCTGGAGATTTTTCAAATTGGGTTTTGTAGAGAAAATAGTGCTCCGTATCCAGGAAAGACTGCCGCAGCAAGGCCATCGTGCCCATCAAACTTGAAGGATATTCTCCCCGGGCAGTCACGAAATTGATATGAAGCCCAAAGGGCTGCCTAAGAACCATGGCCTCTTTATTCTCTCCATGAAGATTCAGTATGACACTCTGTCCAGCAAAGATATTCTGTTCTGGAGCGATGAGAACGGTCGTAATACCGGCCTTATAAAGATCTTCAATTGTGGTTTTTTTGATACGTAAATTTTCGAATGCCAATAGCTCAACTTTCTGCCAACCCGGTTTTTCATCGGGTTGTTGTGATGTCGAGGCCTGTCTCTGTGCTTGTGAAGGAGGCCTGGCGGGTTCAAGGAGTAAATTTGTATGCGCACTGATCAATCCAGGGTATGCGAACATCTCTCCGGCCTCAATAACCTCTGCATCTTCGGGTATTGTTATGTCCCCAAAAACTCCGACCGATTCAATCAGGCCATCACGGATTATAATCACTCCATTTTCAACAAGAGGTCCGCTTACCGGAACAACGGTGCAGTGAACGATGGCGTAGGTAGGTCCAACTTCTGCGTAAACAGAAAAAACTGTAATAACAAGAAATGAAAGAAAAAGACTTAGGATAAATTTTCGTGTTTTCATGTTCCTCCTTTTTCTTCGAAAAGTTTATATGAAGTATTCATCCCCTTAACAGAAATTTGGATTTTATCAAAATCCAGGAAAAAAGTAATTAAAAAGATAAAAATAGAAGAGAAGCTTTTTTTGATGAAAACATTTCACTATAATGGGTTTTTATGCAGGCAAAAATGAGAAAAGGTGTTCAATTAATATATTCCGAAGTGGCCGAGACATATGAATTGGTCAATCATGTCTTAACTTTTGGGTTTGACATCCAGTGGAGGAAATTTACGGCACAGCGTGCGGCAAAGATGAAAGGCCGTAAAATTTTAGACGTGTGCTGTGGAACAGGAGAGATGGCTTTCTCTCTTTCAAAAGCTGCTGTTGAAAACATTGAAATCTATTTGGTTGATTTCAGTTTTCCCATGTTGGACAAAGCCAGACAGAGAAAATATATGTCATATACATCCTTCATATTAGCCGAGGCCAATGAGCTCCCTTACAAGGATAACACTTTTGATTTGATCACAATCTCTTTTGCTATCCGGAACTTGAATATGCGAAAAGACATCCTTCTAGTTCACCTTGAAGAATTTTATCGAATACTCAAACCGGGAGGTACTTTTATTAATGTCGAAACGAGCCAGCCCTCATCCCCCATCCTCAGGAAGGTTTTCCATTTCTACATCAAGACTTTTGTCCAATCTGTCGGCACTTTTATTTCAGGATCACAGTCCGGATACCGCTATCTCGCCTATACCATACCGAGATTTTACAGCGCAGATGAGCTGTCATTCATCCTAAGATCCGCCGGATTTTCCCAAGTAGATCACACAAAAAAACTTGCGGGGATTGCGGCCATACATGAAGCCGTGAAATAGGATTATTCCTCTTTTTCAAGCAGCAGAAGTTGGATAGAATGTTCCCCGGCAGGAATCTTAAGCTTGATCCGCTTCCCTTCAAAAGTTCCCCTGTCCAAATCATCTACAAGAAGCTGATATCTGCCCTTTGCAAGAAAACGAATTTTGATCTTTCTTGTTTTCAGGGATTTTAAATCAAAAGCAATTTCATTCTCTGAATAAATAAAATGACGAAAAACAGCCCCGCCATTGGCTTCAAGGATTGTCTTTCCTTCCTCAATAAGACTCATTTTCTTTCGAGATATTTCCACATCATAATGCCTCTCTTGGATGGAGATCCGTGAGAGTCTTCCCCGTCGCTGCGGATCGATCATCCCAAACCTGAATCCATCCCAGGGTGTGATATCCAGGTATTCCTCTACGGCAATGAGCGAAAAAAGAGGCCCCCAACTCAGGAAACGACGACCTGCAGCTTCACCGGTTCGCGAATCATAGTTTTCAGGAGAAATCTGAAAATTTTCCCAGCTTCGCATGAAGATGGACTCACTTTTTTTTGCAAATTCAGACGCGACAGTATCGAATCCATAGGCTTTTAGTCCCTGATAAACAAGATAATTCGTTGGCGGACTAATGGTTCCCCGCCAACTCTGCTGGTTTCTCCTGAAAGCCGGATCGTCACGAGAAATTGTCGGGATAACATAATCTCCCCAGAATTCGGTGTCATTAAGGAGGTGCCTTTTCATCCTCACTGCTTTTCCTTCATCCGGAATCCGTGCCAGGAGTGGATAGAAGTTGGATGCGGCCTTGCGTGTCGAAAACATACCGTTCCAATAACGGTCAAAATAGAATCCTTCTTTTTCATTCCAGAAATATTCATCCACGCGCCCTTTCATATATTCATATTCGGCAAGAAAAGTATCATAATCTTCTCCATAATCAAGAATGTTGGCGATTTGGGAAAGACACCATGCATCTAAAGTATAGAGGCAGTTCAGATCAAGACAATTCATAACCAGAGTGTCGCTTCTATCGCTATATTCAACACCATCCCAATTGGGAAGATCTTCCTGGCCTGATTCCAATTTTGCACGCAGCTCTCCATCGGCCTCACTATTCCCCTGCTTGTCATTTTCTGAGACTAAATTATTATCAGAACCCCACTCCAGTAATCCATCACCATTCCCATCTCTTCGAGCTTGACCATTCTCCTTTTTTGCCAACCAAAAAGAGTGCCACTGCTTTAAAAAAGGATAGGCGTATCTAAGAAATTCAATATCTACGTTTTTCTGGAACAACTTGAGCACAACATACGAACCAATAGGAGGTTGAGATCGGTCAGGAGTTCCGCCAAAACGGCTCCGCCAATTGGGAATATTTCCATTGGGATACTGCGTCTCTAAAACAGATGCGACAATTTCTCCGGCATGTTTAAAACTTTCTATCGAAACTTCCAAAGCATTGAAGAAAGAATTCCATTCGAAAATAGTCCAGTAATCCTGATTTCCTTCTGGACGAGAGAACAACACGCTGCGACTGGATGGAGCATAAATCCGGTGTTTTCCAGGTTGATAGAGCAGAGACCAGAAAAGATTATTGGTGATGGATTTAGCCGCACC